>JBDRTP010000295.1:0-3084 GCA_043823965.1 Chloroflexota bacterium | reverse complement strand
CAGTTGCAGGGTCTCGGCCACGCCCCAACCGTGGGCAGATTGCGCGTCCAGGGTGAATGCGGACACTTCGTGCGGGCCGAGCCGGTGCAATGCGCCGGGCGGCGCGGAACTGTGGACGGCGTCCACCAATATGGCCGCCTCTACCTCGACGAGCAAGTCCAGCAATCCCAGCCCGATAAGTTCCACCGTTTCCACCCGGATTTCGCGCCGGCTCACCGTTTGCGGGAAGGTTGCCTGCCATTGGCGCACGGCCTCCAGCCCGGCGTCGTCGTCGCCGCGCAGAGATTGGCCGGTTCCAATGACGATGATTTTCATGACTTGATTTCTTCGATTTTCAATTTCAGGAAATGCGTGGCGCACGAGATGCAGGGATCGTAGGCGCGCACAAGATGCTCGGCGGTCAGGGTGGCCGCCCAGCGCACGCACTCGCGCGAGGCCTCCAATCCCCATTCCAAATCGGGGAGCAGGGCCTTGAGCGGCGGCACGTCCGGCCAGCGGTAGAACCCGCCCACGCAGACATTGACCGGATGCACCGAGCGGCAAGCAGCGCGGTGCCGGCTGGCGCTGCGAGGTAGGCGGCTCCGCTCATTATTGGCAACGCATGGGCCAGGCATCTGCACGCGATGCTTCGCATCGCCGAAATTACGCCCGCAAACGGGCCATCCAGCAGGGACTTCCGGTTCCTGAGCCACTGCCAACCGAAAGCTGGTGATTCTCCTTCGAATCTGGCGAGGCGCGCCAGCCGCGCGCCTCGCTCTCTTACAAATGGCTTTATTGTCCTGCTTATTCTCTGTCCCTATTTTCCACTCATCGAGCTTGCGATTCGTAGAAGGTCGTCTAAATCCAGACCCAGGTTGTGAGCTTCCAGCAGGTAAGTGACTCCATCCTGCGTCCAGGTAAGATAGGCATCATCGGCATTGTCATCCCACAGTAGGCTGCCCATTTTCATGTTCGGATCGCCTCTTCCATCATCCTGCCAACCGCCATGCACGTAAATCCCCGGTAATCCGTTGACGGTCACAGGTTGCTCGCGAGATTCAGCCAGCAGCGGTGGGGCGCCGATTGGTCCATCGTTCGCCCTGAAGAACAATACTCCACTCTGGAAATCGAAGTCGGCAGTCCGCCCATATTCGATGCTCACCTGCTGCCCGCTTCCTTCGGATTCTCTTGGGTCATATTCGTGAACGCTTCTGTGGATGTAGATTAGGCCATCCGGTAGCCAGGTGGATACTAACAGAGAAAAGGAGACTTGCTCGCGAATTTCATCGACACTAAGAGATGACGGCGGAGTTACCCTTATCATCTCCGCGGGCATCTGAACTGGAGCTTCTTCATACTGCCCGGTATCCACAAACGCAATACCCATCCGCTGAATAATGTCTTCAGCAAACGCTCGGGCTGCGGGCACGAAAAAGAGCGAACCGATCAGCAGCAACGCGAGCAGAAGTCCAAAGGCAACTTGTTTCTTCCTGCTTCTCATGATCGTCCCCAGCGCTTTGTCAGCTGGTGAGGTCACTTGCGCCTTAACTCGTGACCACAGGTCAATCGTGTTTCCAGGTGTTTCTTGTTCGGCAATTTCCAGCATGGCCCAATGGGGTTGATTTTTCTCTTTCATCTTCTCATCTCCTTTTACTTGACGAACGGTATAAGCAACGCTCTTAACCGTTCGCGTGCTGAATTCAGATACCATTTTACGGTTTCCGGTGCACAGTTGAGTTCGTCGGACATTTCGCGCTCACTTAAGCCCAGGTAGTAACGCTGAACGATGACTGCCTTTTGTCGGGGTGATAACTTGCGAAGGGCCTCCCTGATCGCCTCGCGTAGCTCGTTACGCTGAACGATGTCCTCTGGCTCGTCTGTCGTGGCATCCAGTTTATAGATTAGTTTCTGGTAAGTCCCATCCTCCTCGGCGTCGAGCGAGACATGACGCCTCTGCCTGCCAGCTACCTTGAGCGCATCATTGATCACCATTCGCAAGAACCAGGGACGGAATGGCCGCGAGGTATCAAACTGCTCAATTCGCTCATAGCTCCGTAGAAATGCATTTTGAACAATGTCTTCCGCCGCTGCCCGGTCCTGAGTGATCAGGACGGCTGCTTGAACTGCCTGTATCTGATACACCTCCATCAGTGTTTTCAGCGCGGCGATGTTGCCTGCTTTCATCTGGGCAATGGCCTCTGCCTCATCCATTCGGTCTCCTTCGCAATGACATAGAGCGCTCTCAATAATACTATCTTTCTGGAAGGAAAAGGTTGGGTATGGATTGGAGAATATGAGTTCCTGTGCTCGTCTCGCTTTGCCTGCGCTGACTCTCACGGCGGTTTTTACACCACGTCCCTGTTCTGGGATTGCTCGTGCGACGAGCACTACATCCACCCTTATACCGAAGCCGACTGCCCGGCCTGCGCGCACCATAGACCAGGATGACCTTGCCGTAGCGCTCGCGGTGGCGCAGAATGTGATAGATGGCCGGGCGCAGCGGGGCCAGGCCGATGCCGCCGCTGGCGATGATCACGTCTTTGCCTTCAATTTCGTGCATCGGCCAGGGCGCGCCGAATGGCCCGCGCAGGCCGAGCAAATCGCCAACCTTCAAGCGGCTGATGGCGCGCGTGACTTTGCCAAGCAGGCCGGTGTGATCGGTTGCATCCCAGCAAAAGCAGGTCGGGCAGACCAGGGTGCAGTTGGCGCAGGAGAGGCAGCGCTTGCCCACCTGCTCCCAGCGTTCAGCCTCCAGGTTGCCTGCCAGCAGTTGGGGCAGGTCGCTGGTATCCAAATGGCGGCCCATCTGCTTTGCAGCTTGTTCGAGACCCTGGTTGGCTGCGTTTTGCAGATAGGCGCTGGCCGGTTCGCACGCAAGCTCTGTCATTAAACTGCGCCCCAATTCTGAACCAATTTCAACCAAAAAAGCGTCATCCAGTTCGGTCAGGCACAAGTCGTAACCGCGTTCGGCGCGCGGCCCGCTTCCCAGCGAGGCGCAGAAACACGTCCCGGCCGGGCGCAGGCAGTTGACGGCTACGACGAACAAGTTTCTACGCCGGGCGCGGTAGATGGGATCCGCATAATCCTCGCGCATGAAAGCGCGAT
>JBDRTP010000294.1:0-2387 GCA_043823965.1 Chloroflexota bacterium | reverse complement strand
TTTTACGGACGACGTACATTTTGTGATTAATCGCAGTGTTCTCCCAACCATTGGTTTTCCTGGACATGAAACTAAAAGGTGTAGGCATCCCAATTGGATAGTTTTCCAGGGGGCCAAGAGAGATCCAGCCATTGTCTTCTTCCTGCGATCGGAGCGCGGGCGAAAACAGATAACCAATCATCGGAATTCCGATCCCTGCGCCAATCAAGGTTCCAATGAAAGCCGTCGTCATTTTCACGAAATCACGCCGGCTGATGCGGGATGAACCAGGTTTGGTGGACATTCGTACCTCCCGGGTGGGTCTGGCGGTTAATGCATTTCAATGTTACCTTTAATGGATAAAATTGTCATCCGCCGATTTGCGCATGAAGGCATAAGCAATTTTGCTCGCATTCAGATGAGACAATATACGCTGTCATTATTCTCTAAAATCACTATACTTGGATGAACGGACGAGATCGGAGGCTTCTTTTTTTTCCGGTCCCATCACAGAGCGATGAAATATTTCGAGGCAGAGTACAATACGATGACCAACTTATTTCGTACAGCCGATAAGCACTATTTTGATGACTGGTTATGTGATCATTGGATCAAGATTTTCCTGATAGCATATGGGCTTTGGACAGCGCTGCCCTTCCTGGCTCCAATCTTGATGAACGCGGGTTGGACTCAACCTGCAAATGCTCTTTATTCGTTTTACTCATTATTCTGCCACCAGCTGCCAGAACGCTCGTTCTTTTTGTTTGGGCAAAAAACCATGTACTCTCTGACTGAAATCCTGTTTGCCTGGCAGAATAATATTGACTCTCATATTCTTCGCAAGTTTGTCGGCACATCGGAAATGGGCTGGAAAGTGGCATGGTCCGATAGAATGATCTACTTTTATGGAAGCATCTGGTTCTTTGGTCTTCTCTGGTGGCCGCTGCGCCAGCGTGTCAAACAAGCGCCGTGGTGGGGATTCCTGCTTCTTTTGCTGCCAATGGTTGTGGACAGCATGTCTCATGCGATTAGCGATATCGCCGGTATCGGGCAAGGTTTCCGCGACACGAATATGTGGCTGGTCGCGTTGACGGACAACGCATTTCCAATTACTTTTTATGCCGGCGACGCTCTGGGCTCCTTCAACTCATGGATGCGCTTCATCACTGGTATACTGGCTGCGTTCGGTGTTGTTTGGTTTGCCTTTCCATTCATCAATGATGCGTTGGCTCTCCCGAAGAGAATTCGGGAGTTGAAACGTAATATCCAGGTAAACGATAAGATCATGCCCACCAACTTTCGGGTTGAGAAAAGGAAGGAACGATGAACGTCAAAGACCCCGTCTGCGGGATGGAGATTGACCCGCAATCCGCATTTGCCAGCCGCGAACACATGGGGCAGACTCTCCACTTTTGTTCGCAGTCCTGTGTGGATCAATTCGACGCCGACTCGCACAAACACGCTCACAGCGCAGCCTCCCGCGGACCTCTGGCCGGCTCCGCCACGACCGGCGTCAACCCGGCTCTGGCATTTTCCCGCATCGAACTGCCCGTCATCGGACTGGATAAGAACGGCGGGCGCAAGGTTATCGAAACCGCACTGCGCGCCATCCCCGGCGTGCGGGCGGCCAACGCCAATGCAGGCATGGTCGTCGTCGAATATGACCCGCAGTCAGTGACGGTTGACCGCCTGAGCGCAGCGGTCAAGTCGGCGGGCTACCGCCTCGGCGGCGCGCAAACGCGCATCGGCATCGCGAACCTGCGCTGCGCCTCCTGCGTTGGCTTCATCGAAGACGAGTTGCGCTCCACGTCCGGCGTGCTCGACGCCTCGGTCAACGTCGCCACGCAGGAAGCCACCGTCAACTATCTGCCAGAAAAGACCCACATGTCCCAATTCGAAGCCGCCATCCAGGCCTGGGGTTATAGGACCCGCCCGGCGGTCAGCGATAAGCCGGTGGACAAGCAACAGGAAGCCCACGAAAAAGAGTACCGCCGTCTGATGGGCAAATTCTGGTTCGCTGCGCTCATCTCCCTGCCGGTGCTGTTGACCGCATACCCGCAATATGTGCCCTTCGTACGGGATTGGAGCATGGCAACCCTGCGCCTGGTCTGGAGCCTCGCAGCAATCATCACTTTGCCGGTGCTGCTCTGGTCGGGCAGCGACTTCTTCACCGGTATGTGGGCGGCGCTCAAGCATCGCGCGGCCAACATGAACACGCTCATCGCCACCGGCACAGCCGCGGCCTGGCTGTATTCGACCGTTGCCGTTCTGTTCCCGGCGATTTTCCCAGAAGGAACGTCCGAGCCGTTCTACGACGTGGTGTCAGTGGTCATTGCCCTGGTGGTGCTGGGGCAGGCGCTGGAACTGCGCGCCAAAGGCCGCACCAGCGAGGCGATCAAGAAACTGAT
>JBDRTP010000293.1:0-2787 GCA_043823965.1 Chloroflexota bacterium | reverse complement strand
TGTAAGACGGGCAATCCTGAGCCTTCGGATGTACTGACCAGCCTCGGGCTGCCGCGTGAGTGGGCGCTCGGCTCGCTGCGGGTGACGCTCGGCATTGGCACCACGCCTGCGCATGTAGATGCCTTTCTGAAAACTTTGCCGCCTTTGGTTCAGAAGGCAAGAGATTTAACCGGAGATAAACGGAGATGAACGTTTTTGAATTTGATAAACGAGGTGGATGATGATTGAAATGGAACTCGATAAACTCACTGAGAAAATTATCGGCTGTGCTTACAGAGTCAGTAACACGCTTGGAATTGGCTTTGTCGAAAAGGTCTACGAAAATGCGTATGCCCATGAAATTCGGAAGGATGGGCTGAAAGTTGTGCAGCAATTTCCAATAAGGGTCGTTTATGATAGCGTCATTGTTGGTGAGTTCTTTGCCGATTTACTGGTCGAAGATCGTGTGTTGGTTGAACTCAAAGCAGTATTGGAATTGACTTCTGAACATCTTGCCCAGGCGCTCAACTATCTGCGCGCTACAGGATTACCCGCTTGCATGCTTATCAACTTCGGCAAACCTCGCATCCAAATTCGTCACCTTCACCCATCCCCAAATTGGAAACCGTAGTCATCGTAAATCGTTCATCCAAAACCATCCCGTTTATCTCTGTTCATCTCCGGTGAATTGTGACCAGAGTTATCGTCGTAAATCGTTCATCCAAAGCCATCCCGTTTATCTCCGTTCATCTCCGGTGAATTATGACCAAAGTCGTCGTTGCCATGTCTGGAGGGGTGGACTCCTCCGTGGCCGCAGCCTTGCTCAAAGAGCAGGGCTATGCCGTGATTGGCATGATGCTCCGCCTGTGGAGTGAGCCGGGTAAGGAAGACTCTAACCGCTGCTGCACGCCGGATGCCATGGCGCAGGCGCGGCGTGTGGCGGCGATACTGGATATCCCTTTCTATGTGGTGGATGCGAAGGAAATCTTTCGTTCCACTGTCGTGCAATATTTTCTGGATGGTTACGCTCAGGGCATTACACCAAATCCGTGTTTGGTATGTAACCGTGTAATCCGTTGGGAATTTTTGCTCAACCACGCCCTCGCCCTGGGTGCGAATTTTATGGCTACGGGGCATTATGTAAGGCGGAGGGCAGAAGGCGGAAGGCTGGAATTGCTGCGCGCGATTGACCGCTCGAAAGACCAGTCTTATGTTTTACATGCGCTGACGCAGGAAAAACTGGCCAAGACATTATTCCCGATTGGCGAACATCTGAAGTCAGAGATTCGCAGACTGGCTGATTCTTTTGGCCTGCCCACTGCCACTCGCGCCGATAGTCAGGATTTGTGTTTCCTCGCCGGGGAGGACTATCGCGATTTCATCCGCCGCAACGCGCCGGCTGCAGGTGGCCATCCCGGCCCAATCATGACCCGCGAGGGCAAGACCCTCGGCGAGCACCAGGGATTGGCTTATTACACCATCGGCCAGCGCAAGGGACTGGGCGCCGGTCTTGCTCAACCGGTCTATGTATTAGTGAAGGATGCGGCCGCGAATAGCCTCATTGTCGGGACACGCGACGAACTCGGTTCGCGTGAAATGATTGTAAAAGATATCAATTGGATTTTGGGCGAAACTCCAAAAGGATCCTTTCGAGCTGAAGTCAAAATCCGCTATACGGCAAGAGAAGCCTGGGCGGAGGTTGCATCCATCGCCGGCGACAGGCAGGCCGAGGCTGGCCCTGAATGTAGTCGAAGGGTCCGCTTCGATGCGCCGCAGCGCGATATTACCCCCGGCCAGGCTGCGGTGTTCTACTCTGGGGAGATCCTGCTCGGCGGCGGGGTAATTGTCTAGCAATTGCGTATAGCCACGTTCGATTATCCATGCAAGTTATAAACTACACGGAGTGAACGATGACCATTCCAGCTCTCTTTTTTGGCTTATTATTGTCCAGCCTGTACGGCGCGGCATTCCACTTCTGGAAAGGCGGCAGTCTGAAAAAGCTGCTCCTTTTGATCGTTATTGCCTGGGTGGGTTTTTGGGGCGGACATTTATTGGGTGGCAAGCTTGGATGGACATTCTTTGCCATTGGCCCGATCAACGCCGGGATGGCCACGCTGGGGAGCGCGGTTGTCCTTTTTGTAGGGAATTGGCTGAGCCTGGTTGAGGTTCAGCGGAAATAAAAAAACCCTTTTGTCTGGCGGGTGGGTAGTCTCCCCACTGAGTGTGGTTGAATGATCCCAGATATGAACCGCGAAGAAACGAAGCCCGCGAAGGTCTTTTATAAAGGTTTTCTCACCTGCACTTGCAGCAGGTGCAAGTGTGGCGTTCTTCGCGTCTTCGCGGTTAACTTTCGCGCATCTTCGATAACCACACCGGAAAGGGAGATTATCAGCGGGTGTGAGATTCGTCAAGGTCTTAATATGGTAAGATACACAGACGCGGGATGAGTTGCATGCCCGCAAATGAATCCCAGTTCGCGAAAAGGAAATTGCCCATGCCCGCTCGAATCGAATCCTTCCTCTCCGCCCGTCTGCATCTTGTCCCGCAGATTATCGGCGAGCGCATCTACTTTGTCAGCAATCTTTCTGGCAAACTGAGCCTGTATGCCATGTACTACGGCGGGTCGGTGCCGGAACCGCTCCTGCCGCCGGATATCGCCCTGCAAAATCCACACCTCATTGGCGGACACTCGTTCTACGTTTTCCCTGGTTTGGGCAAAATCCTGGTCATGATTGACCGCGATGGTGACGAAAACTACCAGCCGCTGCTCATCCCGCTCGAGGGCGGATTCCCGGAACCGGCTTTCGA
>JBDRTP010000292.1:0-3207 GCA_043823965.1 Chloroflexota bacterium | reverse complement strand
TCTTCGGAAAAGCGCAAGGCTTGTCCCTGCTCGGTGATGAGGATGACATCGTTTTTACCGGAGGTCAGCCTGGCCCAGCCGAGTTCATCGCCTTCTTCGAGTTTGATGGCAATAATACCTGAGGGCCGCACGGCAGCTAATTCGGAGAGGGCCATTCGCTTCATGCGGCCATTGCGCGTGGCCAGGGTGATGTTTTCTGACAATTCAAAATTGGGCACCGCGACCGCCGCGGTGACGATCTCGCCCGGATCGAGTGAGAGCACGTTCACCAATGGAATGCCTTTGGTCGTCCGGTCGGCATCCGGAATTTGATAGACCTTTTCGGCGTAGACCTTGCCGCGGTCGGAGAAGAAGAGCATGGTGTCCAGCGAATGGGCTGGGATGAGGGTGAGCACTTCATCTTCTTCTTTCGTCGCGTGACCGGTAACGCCGCGTCCGCCCACACCCTGCGAACGATAAGCCGTGGCAGCCACGCGTTTGACGTAGCCCATGGCGGTGATGCTGATCAGGACGGCCTCATCCGGCACCAGGTCCTCGTCGCTCAGGTCTTCGCTCGCATCCGGGGCAATGTGCGTACGACGTTCGTCGCCATATTTCTCGGCCAGCTCATGCATATCCTCCTTGATAAGCGCCAGGATCTTCTTCGGGTGAGCCAGCAAATCTTCAAGATGGGCGATTTGGTCCTTGATCTGTTTATACTCATCTTCGATCTTCTGGCGTTCCAGGGCGGCCAGGCGGCGCAGTTGCATGTCAAGGATGGCCTGCGCCTGTACCTCGCTCAACTTGAAACGCTTTATCAAGCGTTCTTTGGCCGTATCCGCGTCGGGAGATTCTTTGATCGTCTGGATGACGGCGTCCAGATTGGCCAGGGCGATGAGCAGGCCCGCGAGGATGTGGGCGCGGTTGCGCGCCTTATCAAGCTCGAACTGCGTGCGGCGGGTGATGACTTGCTGCCGGTGTTCGATGAACAATTGCAAAGCGCGCTTGAGCGGCAGCAGGCGCGGCTCGCCATCCACCAGGGCGAGCATCTGTACGCCGAAGGTGGATTGCAGCGGTGTGTATTTGTAAAGCTGGTTGAGCACCTTCTTGGGCTGGGCGCTGCGCTTGAGTTCGATGACGATACTCATCCCGCGCCGGTCGGATTCATCCCGCAGGTCGGAGATGGAGTCAATGCGCTCAGTGCGGACCAGGTCGGCGATGCGTTCGATCAGGCTCGATTTGTTGACTTGATAGGGAATCTCGGTGATGACAATACGGTGGCGGTTACGCGAAGCATTCGTTGCCGCAGGTGCGTACTTTGCCCCGGCCATCTCCTCGATGTGTGCCAGGCCGCGCAGGACGAGCCGCCCCTTTCCGGACCCGTAGGCCTGGTCAATACCTTCCTTGCCGACGATCACACCGCCGGTCGGGAAATCCGGCCCGGGGATGAACTTCATCAAAAACTCGATCGGGATGTCGTCAATTGTGTCGTAGTTGTTGATGAGGTAAATAATGGCAGCAGAAAGTTCCTTCAGGTTATGCGGCGGGATGTTGGTCGCCATGCCGACCGCAATGCCGGATGAGCCATTGAGCAGGAGATTAGGCAAACGGGATGGCAGGACGGTTGGCTCTTGCAGCGAGCCGTCGAAGTTATTCGTGAACGCGACCGTATCTTTTTCGATGTCGGCCAATATTTCTTCGGCCATCTTGTGCAAACGCGCCTCGGTGTAACGCATGGCAGCCGGGGCGTCGCCATCCACTGAACCGAAGTTGCCCTGTCCGTCTACTAACAGGTAGCGCATCGAGAAGTCCTGCGCCATACGCGCCATGGCCTCGTAAACCGCCGAGTCGCCGTGCGGGTGATACTTACCCAGCACCTCCCCCACAATACGGGCTGACTTCTTGAAAGCGGCGTTCGAGCGCATCCCCATATCGTGCATGGCGTACAGGATGCGCCGGTGGACAGGCTTGAGGCCATCGCGGGCATCCGGCAGGGCGCGGGCGACAATGACGCTCATGGCGTAATCCAGGTACGCGCTGCGCATCTGATCGTTAATGTCCACCTGCTCGACAGTGCCGATGAAAGGCTTGACGGATTCCAAGGCCGGGCCGGGGGTTTTGTTTTCCATAATTGCCTCGTGATCTAGTCTTTCAAGCAGAGAACGCAGAGAAATAAGATTCGTCTCCGCGTCCTTAGCGCTCTCTGCCGAGTAGGCCTTTGGTGGTAAATCTCATAACAGCCGAGTAGGCCTTCGGCGGAACGATTATACCTCGATACTTGCAAAATCAGGTTGTGGCGGGTATAATCTCGCCTGCCGACCGAGTAGGTGCTGCGCAAGGCTTACTCGGCATGATCGGGGTGTGGCTCAGTTTGGCTAGAGCACGCGGTTCGGGACCGCGAGGTCGGCGGTTCGAATCCGCCCGCCCCGACAAAGAAGAAACCGCTGATCTGCAAAGGTCGGCGGTTTTCCATGCGCAGCACCCTTCGATGAACTCAGGGCAGCGCCTACTCGGTACGGGATTTTTTCAAGCAGACTTGTAAATTAATCATCCAGAAAATCAATGCACATTGACCAGCTCATTCGCACTCGTCGCAGAACGATCGCCCTGATTGTCGAACGGGATGGCCGGTTGGTTGTTCGAGCGCCATTGCACGTGACCGACGGTCAAATCCACAAGTTTGCCGAGAGCAAGGTGAATTGGATCAAGGCGAAACAAGCCCAGGCGAAGAAAAACTCAGCCGTCGCCCGCAAGCGATACGTCGAAGGGGAAGAATTCCTTTACCTTGGGAAAGCTTATCCCCTGGAGTTCGTCAATCATGGTAGCCGACTGCGCTACCATCACCAAAAACCTGCGCTTGTCCATAATAACAAATTCTTTTTGGCGCAGACCGCTTTGCCCCGCGCCAGGCAGCTCTTCGTTGGATGGTATAAAGAACAGGCTCTGCGGGTAATTTCTGAGCGCGTCAATTTGTATGCAGCCAAATATGGGTATACCTGTCGCCAAGTCAAGATCACCTCCGCGCGCACGCGCTGGGGCTCGTGCAGCCCGAATGGAAACTTGAGTTTTACCTGGCGGCTGGTGATGGCGCCCCTGGCGGTGATTGATTACGTCGTCGTGCATGAATTGGTTCATCTGAAAGTGAAGAACCACTCGAAAAACTTCTGGGGGCAGGTGGGGGAGATCATGCCGGATTACAAGCAGTATATTGCCTGGCTGAAGGCGAAT
>JBDRTP010000291.1:0-4798 GCA_043823965.1 Chloroflexota bacterium | reverse complement strand
ATCCTGCTCTTGTTACCGACGCCGCACTAACCCACCCGGCCCACCATGCCATCACAGAGGGCCTTTCCAACCTGAGCGAAGCCGTTGCCGAAAAAAGCCAGGCTGCTCGTGAGACCGTTGCCGAAAAGAGCGAAGCGGCCCGCGGGGCCATCACAGAGGGCCTGTCCAACCTGGGCGAAGCCGTTGCCGAAAAAAGCCAGGCTGCTCGTGAGACCGTTGCCGAAAAAAGCGAAGCGGCCCGCGAGGCCATCACAGAGGGCCTGTCCAACCTGGGCGAAGCCGTTGCCGAGAAAAGCCAGGCTGCCCGCCAGGTAGTACAGGCGGTTCCCGATAAGTTCGAACAGGCCTCCCGCGCACGCGGCATGTTGTGGACTGTCCTGGTCAGCAATGTCATCACTGCGCTGGTTACCATCCTGCTTACCCTGCTCATCCTGGGCGCTATCAACGGCAGCCTGAAGTTCGCCACCGGAGCGCAGTATCGCTCCCTGCTGCGCGAAGCTGAACAACTGGCAGCCTTGGTAAGTACAACCCAGCAGGATGTGGATGGGCTGCGCAGCCGCGTGGATACACTCGAGGGCCTGGGTGAACGCACAGTTGCGCTGGAAAAAATCCAGCAGCAACTCGCTGCCGACCTCGAAACCGCCACCCAGGAAGTGGCCGAGATGCAGACACAAGTGGATTCCCTGAGCGCCCAGATCGAGGTCCAGGAACAGCGCACCTCGCGTTTTGAGAATTTCTTGAAAGAATTGCAAAACCTGCTTATTGTTCTATTTGCCGCCGAAGGAGTAACGCCATGAGCAACGATCTGACACCCCGCCTGTCCTTCTGGTCCCGCCTGGGGCGTGCCTTTGTCAACCTATTGCGCTTGGTCGTCATCCTGGCGATCCTGGGTGGTATCGCCGCCGGTGTGTATTACGGCATGCCTTACTTGTATGCAAAATTCATCCTGCCGGTTGAAGCCAACTCCGCCCAGATAAAAGAAATCGAAGACAAACAAGCCGCAGATATGGCCTTGCTCGGTGAGCAGGTCGCCGCGCTGCAATCCCGCCTGACCAATGTCGAAAACCGGCAGACCATCAACGCTCAAACCATCGCCGAATTGCAGGGGCAGGTCGAAGCGATTGAGACAGCCATTGCCGGTCATACCAAAACCCTGAAACAACTTGAAGACATGCAGGCCGCGCTGGATGCGCTCGCCATGGCCTCCGTCGAACAGCAGGCTTTGCTGATTGGCAAAGAAACGGCGCTGGCCGAGCTTCAACGTCAGGTCGTCTTCAGCCGCGCCATCGAACTGCTCTCCCGCGCCCGCCTCTACCTCTCGCAGAGCAACTTTGGGCTGGCCAGGCAAGACATCCAGGCGTCGCTCGATCTGCTGGCCGGGCTGCAGTCCGAAGTTCCGGAGCGCCAATCCGTCGTCCTGCAGGAGGCGCTCTGGCGGCTTGATCTGGCTCTGGCAAACCTGCCCGGTTTCCCGGTCATCGCCGTGGATGATGTGGACATCGTCTGGCAACTGCTGGTCAATAACTTGAACGTGGAAGCGGAAAAATCTGTCACCTCCGCGCCACCTGTGGATGCAACTCCCACCCCCGTGCCCACTATTACCCCATAATCTTTGGAGGAATTGCCATGAACGAAGAAAAAGAGAAGCCATTGCCGGAAGACGCTTCTGCTGAACCCAAACCGGCTCAATCCGAACCCACGTCCCAACCGGACCTGGAGCCTGCTCCCGTGATAATGGGAAAACCCCAACTCGGACGCCTGCGCCGCTTCTGGCGCGCCACGCTCATCTGGCTGGTCGTCTTTGCAGTGGTCTTTCTGGCCGGCGTGCTGACTTACCACTTTCTGCGATACAAGCCGCTGACCGAAACCCTCACACAAACGCAGGGCGAACTCGCCCAAGCCAACCAGACGATCAGTGACCTGCAGGCGGAGATTGAAAAGCTGAACGGGAAACTAACCGCCGCGAATGACAAGATCGCCGCCCTCGAAAACGACAAGCAGATCATCCAGGCCGAGCTGGAGGATGCCAATGCTCACCTCGAACTTCTTCAGGTGCTGGTGGATGTCAACGCTGCCCGTCTGGCGCTCTTCCTGGGGGATGTGCCTGGCGCCCAACTTGCCCTGGCCGATACCCTACAACGGTTGGAAGCCCTGGCCGAGCGCCTGGCCGAAGCTGATCCCAACCTGGCCCAAAGCATGCCTCAACGTCTCAATCTGATTCTCTCCAGCCTCGCTGGTGGTGACGTTACTACTGCCAACATTGACCTCGAACTGTTCACCAAGAATCTGCTGGACGTGGAAACAGCCTTGTTTGGCGAGTAAAGAAAGGCTGTTAGTTTAGGGCGTCTTGATACTTCTCCGCGAACAGCGCCGTTGTCCCGCCGGTGTGCCAAAAGAGTACGGTTTCATCTTTCTTGAAGAAACCTTTTCTAATCAAATCAATCATCCCGGCTGCGGCGCGGCCGGTGTAGACCGGGTCAATTAGCAGGCCTTCCGTGCGCGCAAAGAGCGTGACCGCATCGCGCTCGCCTTCGGTCAACACGCCGTAGCCGGCCGCGCAGTAATCGGCGTTGACCAGCACATCTTCACGCGAGAATGCAATCCGTTCACCGATGCGCTCGGAGGTCTCGGAAGCCAGTTTTGCGACGCGTTCCTGCCGAGTAGGTGCTTCGCACAATACGTCTCGCGGCTCGTCCACGCTGATGCCGAGGACTTTGCCGCCAAAGCCGAACAGGCGCGCGCCGAGGACGAGTCCCGCCTGCGTGCCGCCGGAGGACGAGGCAAAGACAATCCAGCCCAGACCTCCGAGGTCTCCAAGACCTCGGAGGTCTTTCATTTGCTGGATCAATTCCTGCATGGCAAAGGCATACCCCAGCGCGCCGGTGGGACTCGATCCGCCGTAGGGAACGAGATACGGTTTGTGTCCCTGTTCCAGAGCCTGGTCAAATGTTTGCTGGAGCATTGCCTCGCGTTGGGATTTTTCTGTCCAGATAATCTCCGCGCCGAAAAGATGATCGAGCAGGAGATTGCCGGAAACTTGCTCAGCGGCATCCCCGGTCAATACCAGGATGCATTTGAAGCCGAAACGCGCCGCGGCTGCGGCTGTCTGGCGGCAGTGGTTGGATTGGGCTGCACCGGCGGTGATCAGCGTCTGCGCGCCTTGCGACTGCGCCTCGGCGAGAAGGAATTCCAGCTTGCGAGTCTTGTTGCCGCCGAAGGCCAGGCCGGTCTGGTCATCGCGTTTGACCAGCAGGCGCGGCCCGCCGAGAATTTCTGATAACCGTGGCATAGCTTCGATTGGTGTTGGGAGATGAGCAAATTTCAGGCGAGGTATCATAGAATCTCCTTGGCTTTACCACAACCCCCAAAGAGCGGGGGCATGAGGCACGAAGGCACAAAGGGATTATTTCTTCGTTAGTGTCTTTGAGCCTTCGTGGTTAGCTTCCAATATTTTGACGCGTGCGTGACTTGCCTCTTGCTCTCATGATGTCAAGTAGGCGAGGAATAGCCTGTGTGTACAGCTTGTACAGCAACATACTGGCGGGATAGTCCCACGCCCCCAGTGTGCGAAGCACCCTCCCGCCCAAACCCTCCTTGAAGCGAAAGACGCCCCACATCGGATCGCTCGCGTCGAAGACATCCGGTGCGCCCCAAAGGTCGTACAACTTGCATCCGGCTGCCTTCGCCCGCCGCATCGCCTCCCATTGGAGCAGGTGGTTGGGCATCTTCTCACGCTGTGCGTCGCGTGACATGCCGTAGAGATAATAGGCGCGGCCTGCGAAGTAGAAGAGGAAGATGGCAGCTACGGGCTGGCCGTCCACTTCGGCGATTATGGGTTCACAGGTTGGAAAGTTGGAAGGTTCAAACGTTGAAACCTGCGAACTTTCCAACCTGCCAACGTTCGACCGCATGAAAGTCTGCCAGACGGTTTGATAATAGGTTTCATCCCTGATAACGAAACCATCGCGAACGGACGTTTCAGCATACATTCGATAGAGCATCGGTAGATCGGCAGGCGTTCCGGCGCGCACGCTCACGCCTTTCTTCTCGGCCAGCCGGACGTTGTAACGCGTCTTCTGTTTCATGCGCGCCAGCAGTTCCTCTTCGGGAGGGGACAGGTCAATCAAAACCGTATTGCGGAACTGGATCTGGTCGGACGAAAATAACCAACCTCGCCGGGTCAAATCGGACCTCACGGCCTGTCCGCCGTTATCGAGAGCATCCTCCTCGCCCCCAGGGATTCCCGTCCCCAGCGCCACATCCGGGTCAATTTTGACGAAGATGGCGCCCTGACGTTTCGCAAAAACCTGCAAATCGTCCAGCACGCGCTGACGGAGAGCCGCGTCGCTCCAGTCCATGAGCGGACCCTTCGGGACGTACAGCACGCACATCTTTTTGGCAAATCCGCCCACCGGGATGGACCGCTTCAAAATCATGGCAGCAGCCACTGATGACTGATCACTGATCACTGATGACTGCCACACGAACGGCATCGGCTTCCAGCCGTATTTTGCTTTCACCTCGGCCCATTGCCACGTTTGAAGCAGGTGCGGAGATGGCATGGAGGCGATGATCTCATTCCAGTCTTGAGAGGTGCTGATGAAAGGTTGCATACAAAAGAAACGAGTGACGAGAAATAAGCAACGAGTGAAGACTTGTTTCTTGTTTCTCTTTACTCGTTACTCCTTCCTGCAAAACGCCAGAGATAGACCCGATATAACAACGGCTTGTAAACGCGATCCAACGCCTGCGCCGCCCGCCGCACTTCCCCGCCAAAGCCGCGCTTGAAACGGTAGAC
>JBDRTP010000290.1:0-6297 GCA_043823965.1 Chloroflexota bacterium | reverse complement strand
TCCGTCATCGTGATTGACGACACCGTTTCGATTGACTGGGTCATCAATAAGACCATCCATTTCTTCGAGCACGAATCGTGCGGCAAATGCACCCCCTGCCGCGAAGGCTGCTACTGGATGCTGCATCTCAGCGAGCGCATCCAGCATGGCGAAAAAACGAAGGAAAACGTGGAACTGCTGCGCAGCGTGGCGAAACAGATGCAGAACAAGTGCCTGTGTCCGCTGGGCGAATTCTCCACCATGGCGGTGGTGACGGGCATCGAGCGGTTCCCGGCGGATTTCCGCGGGTCGAAGGTTGGAACGTTGAAGGTTGGATAGTGGCTCAAAAAAAGGGATACTCATGGTGGGGCGGGATGTTATCCCGCTCGCAGGGCTCAGGCGGGATAACATCCCGCCCCACATCACTTGTACGTTACGCAATACGTAGTACGCAGCACGCATGTTATCGGAGCATTTATGACGAAACTCGTTACACTGACGATTGATAGCAAGACCGTAATCGTCCCGGCTGGCACGTTAATCGTGAACGCCGCCAAGAAAATCGGCATTGACATCCCGGTCTTTTGCTACCACCCGAAGATGGAACCGGTCGGCATGTGCCGCCAGTGTCTGGTCGAGGTTGGGCATCCGGTCATTGACCGCGCCACCGGCCAAGTCGTGATGGAAGGCGACAGGCCGAAAATTCAGTTTGGGGCGAAACTCGAGACTGCCTGCACCACGCCTGTTTCTGATGGCATGGTCGTTCTGTCTCAGTCCGAGGAGGCGAAAACGGCGCAGAAGGAAATCGTCGAGTTCCTGCTGACCTCGCACCCGCTGGATTGCCCGGTCTGCGACAAAGGCGGCGAGTGCCCGTTGCAAAACTTGACCGTGGCGCACGGCTCGCCCGCAAGCCGCTTCATCTTCGACGAAAAACAGCACGCGGCCAAGCACGTCCCGCTGGGCGAGCTTATCTGGCTGGATCGTGAGCGCTGCATCCAGTGCGCCCGCTGCATCCGCTTCCAGGATGAAATCGCCGGCGAGCCGGTGCTGGCTTTCTACCAGCGCGGACGCGCCACCGACATCATCACCAACTCCGAGCCTGGCTTCGACTCGATCTTTTCCGGCAACACCACCGATATCTGCCCGGTCGGCGCGCTGACGACGGCGGACTTCCGCTTCGGGGCGCGTCCCTGGGAGATGAAGGCGGCCGCCTCGATTTGCGCGCAGTGCCCGGTGGGTTGCAATCTCACCTTCGATACCCGGCGTGAGGCCAAATCCGGAGGCAAGGTGGTGATCAAGCGTGTGCTGCCGCGCCAGAATGAACAGGTCAACGAAATCTGGATTTGCGACAAGGGCCGCTTTGCCTATCACTTCACGGAGAGCAAGGATCGGCTGGCGAAGCCGCTGGTCAGGAAGAATGGCAAATTGGGAACGGCTTCTTGGAAAACCGCAATTGAAGAAACGAGTAATGAGTTACGAAGTAAGAAGGGAGAAGTTGTTGTATTGGCGGGTGGACGCTTGAGCAACGAGGATTTGTTCAACCTGAAGCAACTGGCTGAGGCTGTGGACGGGAAACCCGTCCTCTACACCCACATGGGCGGCGGCGAGTTGACCGCTGCTTACGGCGTCTCCGCCGGGATGAACTTCGCCGAGATGGGCAAGGGTAGTACTATTCTTGTGATTGCATCTGATTTATACAACGAGGCTCCTATCTGGTACCTGCGCCTCAAGCAGGCCGCCAAACGCGGCGCGACGCTCATCGTGGCGGGCGCGCGTGAAACCAGGTTGGAACGTTATGTAAGATTCGTGATCCGTTATTCGTATGGGGATGAGGTCGAGACTGTCAGCGGATTGACAAAGAAAGCCAATATTGGCGAAGCGATCAGCGGCGCGGAAAATCTGGTTGTGCTGTATGGCTCGGATGGCCTGGGGCTGGATGGCTCATCTACGCTGGCCGCAGTTTGCGCGGAGCTGGTTAAAGATCGCGCTGGCAAGCCGAACAATGGTCTCATCGGCGTCTGGCCGAGGGCCAACGAGCAGGGCGCCTGTGAGTTGGGTTTCCGCCCGGCAACGGACTTGAAAGCCATTTTTGATAAGGCGAAAGTAGTTTACATTGCAGGTGCTGACCCCTTTGGCGATAATCCCGACCTCGCATCACGCATCACGCATCACGCATCACGTTCCTCGCCTCCCGCACCCTTTATCATCGTTCAGGAACTCTTTTTAACTGAAACCGCGAAACTCGCTGATGTGGTTCTCCCGGCTCAGGCTTACACCGAACGGGACGGTTCGTTCACCTCCGGCGAGCGGCGCGTGCAGCGGTTCTACCCGGCGGTTCCAGCACGCGGGCAGACAAAAGCCGATTTTGTCATCACGGCTGAGATCGGCAAGGAACTTGGCCTCGAACTGGAAGGCCGTTCAGCCTCGCTGGTGATGGATAAGATTGCTGCCTCGATCAAGACCTTTGAAGGCGTCTCTTATGGCAAGCTGGCCGAGGTGAGCGAGCAATGGCCGGTCGTCGGGCGCGGCGACCTGTACTATGGCGGGACAGCTTATGAGAACAAGCAGGGGTTGGGTGTGGTGCTGGCTTTGGCGGACCTCACCCCCGGCCCCTCTCCTAGAAGGAGAGGGGAGTCTATCCGACCGAAAGAGAACCAGTGGCTGGCGGCGCCGGTCACGCGGCTGTATGATTTGGGTATCACCGTCAACACGTCCGAATTGCTGAAAGCGCGCATCGGCGAGGCGTACCTCGTGCTGCACCCCGAGGCGGCGAAGAAGCTGGGCGTCGAGGCGGGCGGACAGGTTGAAATTAACGGCAGCAGGCTCGAGGTCCGGCTGGATGCGACGATTTTGGCGGGCGTTGCCCTCGTCCCGCGTAGTATGGGCGTCCCCATCGCCGAGCCGATGATTGTCAAGTTGAAGAAGGCGTAGATTACGTTTTTGGTAGCTAACTGCGCTACCACTTACGTTTTGCGTAAATCGTAAAAGAAGGTTCTCAATGACTTTTGCTCTCGTCATCGAATGGCTTATCAAAGGATTTGTGCTGGTGCTCATCCTGCTGGGCGGTTTTGCGTACCTGACGCTCTACGAGCGCAAGGCGCTGGCGCGCATCCAGGTGCGCATCGGTCCCAATCGCGCCGGCCCGTGGGGCATTCTCCAGCCCATCGCGGACGCGATCAAGTTGATTTTCAAAGAGGAACTGACACCGGCAAAGGCGGATAAACTGCTCTTCATCCTGGCCCCGGTCGTGACGCTCGTCCCGGCGCTGGTCATCACGGCGGTCGTTCCGTGGGGCAGCGAAGTAATGATGTTCGGGCGCGTCATCACCCTATACATCGCCGACATCAACGTGGGCGTGCTGTACATCATGTCGGTGGCCTCGATTGCGGTCTACGGCGTGGTGCTGGCGGGCTGGTCGTCGAACAACAAGTATGCCATGATGGGCGGCCTGCGCTCCTCGGCGCAGATGGTCAGTTACGAACTGTCGCTCGGGCTGGCCTTCATCTCCGCCATTATGCTGGCCGGTTCGATGCGCATGTTGGACATCGTGGAGGCGCAAAAAACGCTCTGGTTCGTGCTGCTCCAGCCGGTCGGGACGGCCATCTTTTTGATTGCGACGCTGGCGGAGGTCAACCGCCCGCCGTTCGACATGCCCGAGGCCGAGCAGGAACTGACCGCCGGTTATCACACCGAATATTCGGGCATGAAGTTTGCCCTGCTGTTCATGGCCGAGTACGACAAGATGATTGCCATCTCCGCCATCGGCGCGACGCTCTTCTTCGGCGGTTTCCGCGGCCCGTTCGTGGATACCTATCCGTGGCTCGGACCGATATACATGCTCCTGAAACTGGTCGTTTTGCTCTTCGGGATGATTTGGGTGCGGGCAACCTTCCCGCGCATCCGCTATGACCGGCTGATGGCCTTTGGCTGGAAGGTGATGCTGCCGCTCTCGCTGGCGATTGTCTTCATCACCGCGGCCGGCATCCTGCTGGCCGAGCAGGTCAATCCGCTCTTGATCTGGACTGTCCCGGCGCTCTCTTTACTGGCAGGTATTTTTGCGATTGCGATGATTGACCGCGAACTGAGGAGGAAAGACTATGCGCGTCGTTGAGCCTCTCATCGAACTGGGGCGCGGCCTGTGGACGACGCTGCGTTCGATGTTCGAAAAGCCGGTCACGACTCAGTACCCGGAGCAGAAACGCCCGGTCAAAGCGCGCTTTCACGGCCGTCACGTGCTGAAACGCTATGACAACGGGCTGGAGAAGTGCATCGGCTGCGCGCTGTGTGCGGCGGCCTGCCCGGCGGACGCCATTTTCGTCGAGGCCTCTGAAAACAGCGCTGAGGTACGCTACTCGCCCGGCGACCGCTATGCCAGCACTTATGAAATCAACCTGCTGCGCTGCATCTACTGCGGTTTCTGCGAAGACGCCTGCCCGACCGAGGCGATTGTGCTTGGCGACCAGTACGAACTCTCGTTCCACGACCGGCGGCAGGCGATTTATCCGAAGGAAATGCTGATTGAATCTGTCCCGGCAGGCGGACAGCCCACGCCGCAGAAGACCGAGCCTGGCATGTTTACACGCTCGGTGCCGGAAATGAAAGACCCTTTCGATTAGTTTTCAGTTTTCAGTGTTCAGTAATCAGTGACTGAACACTGGAAAAAGGTGCTCATGGACTTAACACTCATACTCTTCATTGTGCTGGCCGTCGTCGCCATCCTGACCGCCCTCGGCATGTTGGCCAGTCGCAGCGCGATCTACGCGGCTCTGTTTTTGGTGCTGAACTTCGCCACGGTCGCCATCTTCTATCTCATGCTGGGCGCGCCGTTAATTGCCATGACGCAGGTGACGGTCTACGCCGGCGCCATCATGGTGCTGTTCCTGTTCGTCATCATGCTGCTCGGCGCGGAGAAACTGCCCAAAGGCGAGGCGCTGCCATGGCAGCGTCCGCTGGCGATTGGGCTGGCGGCGGTCCTGCTGGCGGAGGTGGGCTACTTGCTTTTCCAGCGGCTGCATATCACCGCTGGACTCGCCAACCCCGGCGCGGAGGTCAATGCGCCCGAGGCCATCCAGGCGTTGGCATTGTCGCTCTTCAACCAGTATCTTCTGCCGTTTGAAGTCACCTCCGTCCTGCTGCTGGTGGCGATGGTCGGTGTGATTGTCTTGACCAAGCAGGAGAAAGGAGAAAGGGGATAGTCTCACCGCAGAGCACGCAGAGTGCGCGGAGAGAAAACAAAAAATCTCTGCGGTCTCTGCGCTCTCAGCGGTGAATTCCCTTCCCGATTGTTATGATACCGTTGACTTACTACCTCGTGATTTCCGCCATTCTGTTCACCCTGGGCGCTTTGGGCGTGCTTATCAGGCGCAACCCGCTGATTATCTTCATGTCGGTCGAGTTGATGTTGAATGCGGCCAACCTGGCCTTTGTGGCTTTCGCCCGCGCCTACGACCTGCTGGCTGGTCAGATTTTCGTCTTCTTCGTCATCGCGGTCGCGGCGGCGGAAGTGGCGATCGGCCTGGCGCTGATTGTGGTCATCTTCCGCACCAAGCATAGTATTGACGTGGATTTGATGAGTAGTTTGAAAGGATAGAGAGAAGAGAATAGAGAACAGAGAGTAGTGAGCAGTCGCTAATCTCTATTCTCTACTCTCTAATCTCCAAATATGGAGAGGAAATGCTCCTTAGCGAAGTAACTATTTCACCCTTCTTTAACCTTGTCCCCCTGATCGTCTTCTTCCCCGTCATCGGGCTACTGATCAATATCATCTTCGGCGGTTGGATGAAGGAGAAGGCCATCGGCTGGCTGGCAAGCGCGGCGTCCGGGCTGGCTTTCGTCGTCTCGGTTCTGCTCGGCTACTCGTTGTGGGCCGCGCACGGCGAGGCGCAGGTCGTCCCGTTCGCGGAGTGGATTCGGATTGGGGCGTTGAACATCCCCTGGAATTTCCGCGTCGACACGCTCTCGGTGACGATGATGCTGGTCGTCTCCGGCGTCGGGACGCTGATCCACATCTATGCCATCGGATACATGCACGAGGATGTACGCTTCAAGAATGACCCCGGACGTTTCCGCCGCTTTTTCGTCTTCCTGAACCTGTTCATTGCCATGATGATGATCCTGGTCAGCGGCGACAGTTACCTGATGCTGTTCGTCGGCTGGGAGGGCGTGGGACTGTGCTCGTTCCTGCTGATCGGCTTCTGGTACGACAAGGACACGCTGGGGCGGCCGAGTTTCGCCAACGCCGAGGCGGCCAAGAAGGCTTTCATCGTCAACCGCATCGGCGACTTCGGCTTCATCCTGGCGGCCTTGACCATGTTTTGG
>JBDRTP010000289.1:0-28369 GCA_043823965.1 Chloroflexota bacterium | reverse complement strand
TGGATCAAGAAACATGACCCGAATAAGAGTTTGTTGCGCGGTCAGGCTTACCATGTTGCCAAGCGTATCATGGACCTCAGCATTGTCATCCTGACCATGCCCCTCTGGTTACCCCTCTTGGGCCTGCTCGCTTTTATGGTTTTCCTCAGCGCCCCTACCGCGCCGGTCTTCTACACTCGACAGCGCACGGGGAAGGGCGGTAAGCGCTTTGCAATGTTAAAAATCCGTTCGATGGTCACCGATGCTGACATCCTGAAGCAGGACTATAGCCATTTGAATGAATTGCAATGGCCCGATTTTAAAATCACCAACGATCCTCGCGTGACCTCGCTCGGCCGTATCCTGCGCAGGACGCGTTTGGATGAACTTCCGCAACTCTTCAATGTGCTGCGTGGGGAAATGAGCCTGGTCGGTCCGCGCCCGACCTCTTTCGGTCCCGAAACATATCGTCTGTGGCAAACCGAACGGTTGGATGTGCTTCCTGGCTTGACCGGCCTTTGGCAGATCATCAGGCAGGATGCCTCAGAATTCGACGAGCGCTTGCGCCTGGATATCGCCTATATCGAGCGGCGAAGCATATGGTTTGATATTCATATTCTGGCGAGGACGATTTTGGCTATCTTCAGGCAGAGACATAGTGATAGCTACTAAGCGAGTGAAAATTGCTTATATCGTCTCCCGTTTTCCCCACCTTCCAGAGACTTTCATCCTGCGTGAGATGGTCGCGATGGAAACGCAGGGATGGGAGATCGAACTTTACCCGTTGATCCTGCAACACCAGTCGGTGGTTCACGCGGAAGCTCAGGCATGGCTGGCGCGGGCGCATCATTTCCCCTGGCTTTCCCCCGACATTTTGACTGCCAACCTGCGTCAGTTGAGTGCCCATCCACTGCGAACTATAGGTTTGTGGTTTCGCGTCGTAATGGAGAACTGCGTCAGCCTGAAGTTCCTGTTGCGCGTCGTGCTGCTTTTCCCAAAAGCCGTGCGCATGGCTGAACAGATGCAGCAGGAGGGGGTAGCACACATCCACGCGCACTATGCTTCTCATCCCGCGCTGGTCGCCTGGTTGATCCATAAACTGACCGGCATCAGCTTCAGTGTAACCCTGCATGCACACGATATTTTTGTCGAGAAGGCCATGCTCTCGACCAAACTGGGCGCGGCTGCTTTTATCGTCGCAATTTCAGACTATAATCGAGAATATCTGGCGCGCGAAGTGGATATCAGCCTCAAAGACAAGACCCACGTCGTGCATTGTGGCATCAACCCTGCAACCTATACAGTCCGCGATCATCTGCCAGACAAGAGCGAACCTTTAGAGATAATCAGCGTTGGCAGCCTGCAACCCTACAAGGGAATGCGCTACCTGATCGAAGCCTGTTCTTTGCTGCGCGAGAGAGGCCTTCCAATCCATTGCCGCATCATCGGGGATGGCGAGGAACGGTCACTTTTACAACGCCTGATCGCCGAGCGTGAGTTGGCATTATATGTGGAGCTTCTGGGAGCCAGGACGCAAGCCGAAGTGGCACAGCTCCTACCCAGCGCTCACTGTTATGTACAGCCCAGCGTGGTTACCCCGTCGGGCAAGATGGAAGGCATCCCGGTCTCGATCATGGAAGCCTTTGCCAGCGGATTGCCGGTAGTGGCCACACAACTCTCTGGCGTCCCCGAGTTAGTGCGACCTGGTGTGACCGGTTATCTTGTTCCGCCTTCCGATCCCCGCTCACTGGCAGATGCGTTGGTTGCTGTTTATGAAAATCCAAAAGAAGCAGCCCGTCTGGCGAAGGCCGGACGGAGGCTTGTTCTTCAGGAATTTAGGATTGATAAAAGTGCCAAACAAATGACCAACCTCCTCGAGCACTGCCTCATCGCGCCAGGTAAGTATCAGCCTCATCGAAGATAAGCCTACCGATAATAATCTCATTTTGTTTAGTTCAACAATGTCAGATTTGTCATTGCGAGCAGCATTTGCGAAGCAATCTCCTGGCCGATGAGGTGATTGCTTCGGCAAAGAACGCCTCGCAATGACACCTAAACCGAAATGTGACATTGTCAAATTAGAACAGGGTAAGGATCAGCATGGAAATCCAGCTTTATTTTCAAATGTTACGCCGCTCTTGGTGGATCGTCGTCATGACGGCTTTTGCCGCAGTGACCGCCTCTTTAATTTATTCTTATATCACGAGACCTATATATCGCGTCAGTTCACGTTTCCTCGTCTTACCCAACCCATCCTTGATATCTGGGAGCAGCGGCGTACTTCTCGAAAGTCTAGCCATCCTGGACAAGCGCTCGATCATACAGACATATGCCGAAATCATAAACAGCCCGCGGATTTATCGAGAAACCCTCAGCCTTTTGGGCTTGGATGAAGAATCTCTAATTGACTATACTTATTCCGTGGTAGTTCTGCCGGATGCAAACATAATCGAGCTATCAGTAACGGGGCCTGATCCCGCGATATTAGTGCAGTTCTCAGATAGCATCGGTGAACGTTCGATAAATTATATTCAAAACATATACCAGATTTTCGATATGGCAATATTGGATCCAGCCATTCTTCCATTGGAACCCATTCGTCCCCAACCTTTACGTGACGCCGCGATTGCTTTGGCTTTAGGGTTTGGGGTTGGAGTGGCTCTGGCATTCCTGAATGAGACGCTCAGTATCACGATCGGTAATATTATGCAGCGGTTTACACTGGACGATATGTCGTCTGCTCTGAATCGCAAGACATTCGAGCGGCGTTTAGAGGCGATGACCTCTTCAACCGCGATCCCAGGTTATATGTCACTCTGCATTGTGGAGGTGGCGGGGCTGAAGGAATATCTCGATGTACTACCGCAGCCAACACTACAGCAAGTATTGCGAGAAGCGAATACAACTTTAAGAAACCAATTGCGCGGGAACGATATCGTTGGGCGGTGGAGCGATTATGTGTTTGCCGTTTTGCTTTCCGAAACACCTGGCAGTGCAGCCCTGAATACCATGGAGAGAGTTCGCGTAGCTTTATCCATGCCGATCAAGATAAATATTTCAGGTGAGGCGCTTTACCTCAATCCCCTGATTGGGATTGCCGAACATAAAATTGGCAAATCGAAGGATGAATTAGTAAAGGATGCTCAGCTTGCGCTCGAGAAAGCCAGGAAAGGTTCTGAGGGTGTCGTGCTTATTGATTCTGTCAAGAAGTTGCTTTACGGCGAACGTGATAATCCTGTTAGATAGCCTGATGAAAATTGGAAGCAGACCTGTTGATAAGAAAACTCGGGCAGATAAGAGGCGATGAGGCCTTACCACCTGAAGCCTCGATAATTATCCCTGTCAATGCGCAGAATGATCTTGTAAATGTTCTGCAAATCATAGACGATATCGCCTCTTACCAGGGGAAGCACCATTTGGAAGTAATCCTGGTGATAAACAATTACCCTCCCGAATCCCCGCCGAAAGAGGTAAATGAGTATCGCGCCTTGGGCCTCGTGGTTCTGGCGATCCCGAAATTACGAACGCAAAGGGAAATGATCTTTTCTGCTCGCATCCCGGGTGTGCGCATCGCCTCTTCTGAATATACCATTCATTTTGACGCCGATTGTCGAGTCCCGAATGCGACTTGTTTGATAGATTGGTACATCGAGCAGTTTGATAGTGGAGCGCAACTGGCTTATACGTATGTTGGTTACTATGATTTACCAGCCAGTCTCTCTACAAGGGTTTGGTTAACAATCCATCGTGCATTCCGCTGGTTCAAACGCGTCGTTTTGCGAGTACCGATAAGCCGGGGGAGCAATTACGCCGTTGTTCGTTCGCTGATTTTGCATCTGTATGATAGTGGATTGTTGAATTACGACATTAAAGTAGGGACAACGATCAAGTCCATCGGCGGAAAGATCGCTTACTCCGGCGATAGGTCTCTTTCTGTACTGACCTCTGGTCGCAACTTTCAAGGCGGTTGGAAAGAATTGTTCGAGTATATCGGCTGGCGGATGGGATATTACCGGCGCTTGATTCCAATGCGGCCAGAGGCTACTCGAGAACGGGAACAATCTAAATAGAGCATGTTTATTATGAATATCTGGGAACTGGCCAAAAGAAAACTTTCATATAACTCTTTGCGTTGGAAGTTGCGCTTATTGTCGGAAGAACTAAGGGGATTGGACTTTACCCGCGAACACACATCTCAAGAGATTGGCACTGACCCCATTATTTCCCACGGCTATTATTCGTCTGGAAACAAATATCTCATAAATGTGCTAAAAAGTTTAGCAATTTCTACGACAGATAACATTATTGATAGCGGCTGCGGAAAAGGCGGCGCCATGCGCGTCATGTTGAGCTTCCCCTTTTCCCGCGTAGATGGCGTCGAGATCTCCGAGCGTCTGGCGGCTATTGCCAGGAAAAATTTCCAAATCCTGCGAATTCCCTCCGAACGATGTCGAGTGATCGCAATGGATGCTTCCCAGTTTCAGGATCTTGATCCATATAATTACATTTACTTCTTCAACCCGTTCCCTGGCGCAGTTATGATCAAAGTTATGGCCAAGCTATTGGCCTCTATGGAACGGAAGCCGAGAAAAGTGACCATCATATACAATAACCCCACATGTCATGACGAGATTGTAGGTACAGGAGTATTTCGAAAGATTGGGGAATACCCTTACGAGTGGGGGTTGAAGTTCTTTGTCTATTGTAATGGGCCATACAATGGTAACGAATGAAATCCAGCCGAAGCCTGTAAAATATAGTACGACTTTTACAGTTCTTGCCCTTATCATCGGGGGGGTGTTGGGTTTCGCAACCAACCTGATCGGCAAACCTCTGTATATATTTATTGGTGTGACTGGTATAGTAATATTTATTGTCAGTGTTTTCTCTGTTGAAACCGGCTTGCTCGTTTTGTTTTTTCTGACATTCACGCGCTTCTCAGATATCGCCATTTATTACCATAATGCTCCTTCTTTGGCAAAATCATACATTTTCGTATTGGGGATTGTGATCCTGATCCGGTGGGTTGTCTTCAAAGAGCGTCCAGAGGGCTGGCAACGCGCTTTCGTTCTGATCGGGATTTACGGTTTGGTTCTTGCATTTTCTTTGTTCTACGCTTCAGACACAAAAATGGTCAGCGATTCCTTGAGCGATTTTGTAAAGAATGCTTTTATCGCGATCATCGTTATTGTCTTATTGAAAAATGGCGCCAGGCTGAAGCTGGTTATTTGGTCATTGTTATTTTCGGGGATCTTTCTGGGTTCCATCAGTGTTTACCAATATTTGACCAGCGCTTTCGAGAATAACTTCTGGGGATTTGCTCAATCCAAGTTCATGCATTACGCCGGTACGACAGAAGGTTATCGAATCTCCGGGTCAATTGGCGATCCGAACTACTATGCCGCGGTGATGGTTGTTTTGGTCCCTTTGGCGCTCGAACGGGTTCTAAATGAAAAAAATCGCGCCCTGCGCCTGCTTGCCGCCTGGGCTTTGGGTGTTATTACCCTGACAGTTGTATTTACTTATTCACGGGGCGGTTTTGTAGCCTTGTGTGCCGCTGTGTTCGCATGGTTTGTCCTATACCCGCCGCGACTAAAATATTTGCCTTTTCTGTTTTTATTAGGTGTGGCAATTCTGATGTTGATCCCTCAAGAATATCTGGCCCGCATTACCTCGCTAGGGGAATTAGTATCCGCACCTTCAGTGGGTTTTCGGACACAAGACTATGCCCTACGCGGTCGCGCCAGTGAAACATTGGCAGGCTTGGAGATGATTAAAAAGAATCCTATCCTTGGTGTCGGGCTGAACAATTACGTTGTGCATTACCAGGAATATGCAAAAAGCATAGGACTCGCTCCAACAGCAAGTGATCGAGAAGCCCACAACCTTTATTTAGAGGTGGCTGCTGAAACCGGGCTGGTCGGTTTTACAGCATTTGCCGCATTGTTATGGACGATGGCGAGAAATATTATCAGCTCGTGGAAAAAACTGAAAAGGGCCGGGAATCACAGAATTGCATCCATGGTAGCTGCTCTCGGAGCGAGTACCTTTGGGTATTTAATTGCTTCGGTTTTTATCCATGCTGCCTACCCGCGTTATTTCTGGCTATTAGTGGGCATTGCGTTTAGCATTCCAAACATCGTGAAGAATGAAATAAAAATTCATCCGTATCCTTCGCTTCAGGTAGATGCTGATGGATGAAAATAGAAGCTTATTGTCTGCCACAATCAAAGGCACAACCTGGAATTATGTTATTTTCGGGTTGAGCAAAGGTGTTACGTTCATCGCTACTTTGATTCTAGCCCGTCTGCTTACTCCGAATGAGTTTGGTTTGATGGCGATCGGATTGATCGTGATCGGCTTCTTGGATACTTTCAGCGGTATGGGGGTTGAGAATGTCATAATTTATAAACAGGAAAATATCGAGCATAATTCAAATGTTGCTTTTACACTGGGACTTATTATTAATTCGATAATTTCAATCACGACTTTCTTGATCGCGCCTCTCGTCGCAACATTCTTCGATGACCCGCGCGTGACTGATATTCTACGCGCCTTATCCGTAATTTTTGTCATTTGGGGGATGGGTAATATTCATGCCGCGCGCCTCAAGAAAGAACTGCGCTTCCGCCAAACTTTGCTGCCAGAGCTTGGTAAGTCTGCGGCTAAGGCTATCGTTTCGATTGGGATGGCCTTGTTGGGATATGGGGTGTGGAGTTTAGTGTGGGGACAGATCGCGGCCAACGTGGCGGCAAGCTCGCTTTATTGGTTGGCTTACCGCTGGCGGCCGCGGTTGGATTTGGACCTGGATACCTCCCGCGAGCTGATCGGGTACAGCTCTCAAATTGTCCTGACAGCATTTATGGGCGTGATCGTGTCTAATTTGGATTATTTGATCGTTGGGAAACGTCTCGGCTCCGAGAATCTGGGGTATTACACTATGGCCTTTAGGGTTCCGGAATTGCTTATTATCAATACATGCTATATCGTAAGTAATGCTCTTTTCCCTGCGTATTCGAAGCTGCAAAATGATCTACAAATGCTCCAGAAAGGCTTCCTTCTTACGCTAAGGTATATTGCTTTGTATACTATTCCAGTCGGGGTGGGGTTAATTATCGTTACACCGGAATTAATTAAAGTTGTCTTCGGTAACCGCTGGATTCCTGCAATCCCAGTAATGCAGGCAATATCATTATATGCGGTTGTTTATTCGCTCAGTTTTAATGCCGGCGATATCTATAAAGCAACCGGACGGCCTGATATTATGAACAAATTAGGCCTCATTAATCTTGCAATAGCAATCCCTCTTCTTTGGATGGCAGCCGGTTATGACATCTACACGGTAGCTCTGGCTCAAGTTGCAGCCCATACGTTTCTCACTATTATGAGGCTGGTTGTTATCAAGCGCATAATTTCACTCCGTTATGTTGATATCATATCAGCTCTACAACCAGCCGCGACCGGAACTCTTATCATGGCAATTGGTGTGTATTTTCTTCATATCTGGCTGAGAGGCCTCAACCCGCTTTACCAATTGGTTATCCTGCCGGTTGTCGGTTGTGCAATCTATGCCGCCGCGATCTGGCTCATAAATCGAGATGTTGCCCAACAAGGTATTTCCTTGCTGCGCGACACCTTTGGGAAGAGACGCATACCGGGTGATGGGAAATGAACGTTGCAGAGTTACGTTTATCATGTCATTACACACTGTTCAGATAATTGACAATCTAATCATCGGAGGCGCCCAAAAACTCCTGATAACCATGGCCGGTCAGGCTCAGGCGCACTCGCTTGAGGTTACGATTGTGTCATTAGGCTCGAATAATGACCGGGTAATCCTGGATGAATTGTCCAGGCTGGGAACGAAAGTCAATATCTTCCCGGCGGGGCATTTGCTCGACTTGCGGCGTATATTCCGCCTGGCGCGCTTCTTATCCAGCCAGGAATTTGATCTGGTTCAGTGTCATTTAACCTATGCCAATATCATCGGTACGCTTTGTGGCCGCTTGGCCGGTCTTCCCGTTGTAAACACATTACATTCGATAGCAGACGTTTTGCAAGAATTTCATCCAATGATCGGGTTCTTGGAGACCTGGGCGATGCGTTATTGGGCAAAACGCATTGTCGCGGTCGGGTATACTATCCGCAACTCCTTTCAGTCGCGTCTGAGAGGAAGATCAATTGAGGTGATCCCCAACGCTGTTTCGATACCGGTAAAAATCACGCCGGCGGAGCGAGTAAAACTAAGAGAAGAAGTGGCCGGCGACCCCGCCAAAACAATCCTGATCTCCGTCGGGAGATTTTCACCAGCCAAAGGCTATGAGGATTTAATCCTTGCCTTTTCCATGTTAGTTCCTTCTCATCCGGATATCGTCCTGCTTTTGGTTGGTGATGGGCCGCTATTTGGCGAAATTCAAAATCTGGTTTCCAAATCAGGCCTTGAGAAAAATGTGTTTCTGTTGGGGATGCGCAATGACGTTCCCAGTTTGCTTGCGGCCAGCGATCTTTACGTGAGTTCATCGCATTGGGAGGGGTTGCCGCTGGCGATTTTGGAAGCGATGATGGCCGGCCTGCCAATCGTTGCGACCAGTGTCGGCGATATTCCACGTGTGGTAACGCCGGACATTGGGCTTGTTGTCCCTCCACACCAGCCCGAATCAATCGCTGAAGCCATTGCAAAACTTCTCGATGAACCGGCCAGACTTCGACAAATGGGCGCAGCCGGGCGGGCGCTGGCTGTCGAACAATATTCTCCTCAAGCCTGGATGGCGCGACTCTTGAACCTTTATGCGCAAACCCTTCGATAATGATGTAGGGCGGGTTTCCAACCCGCTGCTGGAAATGGCGAGCAAAATACCCGCGCTCCCTCACCTTGTTCGAGATGTAGGGCGGGTTTCCAACCCGCCGCTGGAAATAGCGGGTAAAATACCCGCCCTACCTCAGCCTATTCGGGTCGTCATGTTGAGTCATGGATACTACCCGCGCATTGGCGGAGCCGAGCGCCAACTGGCCGCCGTCGCGCCTTTATTGCAAGCGCGGGGTGTGGATATTCACATCCTGACCCGCCGCTTGCCTGGCACAAAACCATATGAGAGGCTGGATGGAGTCCCCGTTTATCGGTTACCGGTTCCGGGTCCGAACCCCCTCGCCTCGTTGACGTTCACACTGGCGGCGTTGGCGATGATCAAACGCCTGGATCCCGACCTGATCCATGCTCACGAGCTTATCTCTCCTGCCACTACGGCAGTTTTCGCCAAGAAGCTGTTTGGTAAACCGATAGTGGCGACGCTGCATAGAAGCGGCGCCATAGGCGATGTGCTGCGCTTGAAGAGCCGTCTTTTGGGTAAAGCCAGGCTCCGGGTGCTATGCCGGGAAGTCAATGCGTTCTGCGTGATCAGCAAGGCGATTGACGGAGAGCTTGCCGCAGAAGGTGTGCCTGTCCAAAAACGTGTACCGATTCCCAATGGAGTGGATGTCGGGCTATTTGTTCCACTGGCATCGTCCAAGAAAGCAGCTTTACGATCTCGATTAAGGCTCCCGAAGGATGCCCAGATTGTCACTTTTGTTGGGCGTCTCGTCCCTGAGAAACAGGTTGATCATCTGGTCGGCATCTGGGCCTCTCTCCGCAGAAACCTGCCTCAAGCCATCCTGCTGATCTTGGGCAGCGGGCCTGAAGAGGATATATTGAAAAAGAAGGCAGGTGATGGTATTCTATTCTTGGGTGAACAATTGGATGTGAAACCTTACCTGCAAGCCTCTGACTTGTTTGTATTGCCTTCTAAAGCTGAAGGATTGCCGGTGGCTTTGCTTGAGGCTCTCGCATGTGGCTTGCCGGTGATTGCATCTTCGGTGGGCGGGTCCCCAGAAGTCATCCGCCACATGGAAACAGGCTGGCTGGTGCCTCCTGGTAACCCGATCGCGCTTAGTGAAGCAATTGTCACCCTGCTTACGGACGAGAAGCTGCGCAACAAACTGCGCAGGAAGGCGCGTATCCACGTTGTAAACAATTATTCTCTGGTAAAGATGGCAGATCAGCTTTGCGATTTATATTCACGAGTTATCGAACAGAATAGAAGGAAGATTTGATCGGGATCATCTTTTGGCTGTCTGTTCTGGGCGTTTTCTATGTTTACGCGGGCTATCCGCTTGTCTTGACCTTGCTGGCGAGATTGCGGCCACAAACAGCAGCGTACAAGCCTGAAACCCCCAGCGTTACCCTGCTTGTTACAGCGTATAATGAGGAGGATGTTATTGCAGCGAAATTGGAGAATAGCCTGAATCTGGATTACCCATCTGATCGCCTTCAAATTCTGGTGGCTGCGGATGGCTCAGACGACCGGACGGTGGATGTAGTTCAATCATTTGCACCCAGAGGCGTTGAACTAAGTTATCAGCCTGTCAGGTGCGGCAAGATGGCTGCCATCAATCGAGCCATTCCTCAAGTGAGGCATGAAATCCTTGTTTTTTCGGACGCGAACAACTTTTATGAAGAATCCACCTTGCGGGAACTGGTCAGGCCTTTTTCAGATCCAGAAGTCGGAGCAGTCGCCGGCAGTAAAAATGTGGTAAAAGAGGATGGCGTATTTGGCGAAGCCGACAGCCTGTACTGGCGATATGAATCTTACATCAAACAACAGGAGACGCGCCTGGGTTCCTGTACCGGTGTCTCAGGCGAAGCGTTCGCAATCAGACAGAATTTATTCGAATCCCCACCCGACTCGGTAATAAACGATGATTTTTTCCTTGCGCTGAGTATTATCCAAAAAGGCTATCGGATAGTCTATGCCCCTCAGGCGCGATCCCGGGAATATGTTTCATCGAACGAACGGGATGAAATCGTCCGCCGGGCACGGATTATTGCTGGCCGCTACCAGGCTATGGGAATGTCCATCCGGAGCTTGCCGTATTGGCGGCCATTGATTGTGTGGCAGATCGTCTCCCATAAGTATCTACGACCACTGGTGCCTTTCATGATGATCGGAGCATTTCTTGCTAATATGATCACACTTATTTGGGATTATCCGGTAGAATCACTTCCATTGTTGTCTCTAACGGCGCCATTTAATTGGCTCTTTTTCCTCTTGCAAATTGTTTTTTACTTATTAGCATGGCTCGGCGCCCAGGTAACATATAGAGGCTTTTTGGGTAAACTCTTATATCTGCCAACATTCCTGGTAAACAGTAATTATGCTGCCCTAAAGGGTTTCTATAATTACATTACCGGAAAAAGCACTGTCATCTGGGAAAAGGTGCCTCGTCGGAGGATCTAAATTCTAAAAGGATCAACCAATGAATAAGCTGGCTTACATCTTTATATTGTCGTTGACTTCGGCGGGTTTGTTGCTTGGGATGACATATTCTAATGGTTTTGCACAAGCGGCTACTGAAACGCCGACCCCCGAACCTGGCGCGATTCCGCTGGCGCTGGATTTGCGCCTGCTGCCTGAACCAATTTACCAACTGGGTTCAACTACCCCCGCAGCCTCGGCTTTGGTGGTGCCTGACTCTCCAAGCGCGGATGAAATAAGAGCCGCGCTCATCGTCTCAGCCAGCTTCGGACGGATGAGCAGGGGGAAAATGCCTCTATCACTGCTGACGGCGAGTCAACTGGCCGCTTCTCTCTGGACGAGTCAGCACCTCATTTTTGTCGGTAAACCCGCCGCGTTCCCTATGTTATCCCAGGTTTCATTGCCTGCGCCTGTATCTGGTACGACATTCGTCTCATCAGAAATACAGCCTGAGGATGGTATCTTGCAGATGACGATATCACCGTGGGACAACACAAAAGTCATTCTGGTGGTCGGGGGGAATACAGATGCCGGGGTTGTCAAGGCTGCTCAAGCTTTGAGTGTCGGCAGCATCCAGACTGGTTCCTATCCGAACCTTGCAATCGTCGCGAACGTTCATGCAGGGAGTTCCATGATTGAAAAAGCTGAAACTTCAGTACTATCCACAATAACCGAACGGACATTCGGCGACCTTGGTTATGACAGTAAGATGGTAACGGGAGTTGGAACGAGCACGGCTGAATTCCAGTTTGATCTAACGCCGGGTTTTATCGCTGCGGAAAACCCTTATCTGGATCTGGTGTTCAGCAGTTCTACCTTGCTGGACTACACACGTTCAGGCCTGGTCATCTTCATCAATGGCAGAGTTATCGGCAGCGCACGCTTCTCAGATGAGACAGCCCAAATCACCGTTTTGAGAATTAATATCCCTCAGGGCTTCATAAATGCCGGTAACAATACTTTATCCGTTGAAATCAATCTATCGCCACTTAGTGGAAGTTTGGGGGAATCCTTCGGCGTGTGGGCGACCATCTACTCTGCGTCAATACTTCATGTACCCTTAGCTCCTGCAACAACAACCTCCACCGATCTCCGAGACTTAAGTAAATACCCATACCCGTTCATCAACGATCCCACCCTTTCCAATGTCGCCTTTATCCTGCCCGAACAGAGTCCAACGGCTTGGGAAGTTGCTGCCCAAATAGCTTTCAATTTAGGGAGGAGTGTCGCTGGTGCACCGTTTTACCTGAGGGCTGTGTATGATAAACAAATACCGGATGAGGTGCGCCAGAATTATGATTGGATATTGATTGGATTACCAATGGAATTACAGGTAATGAAGGAATTGCGAGATGCACTTCCGGCCCCATTCGAAGAAAACAGCAATAATGCGATTTTGACAAAGCAACAGGTCGAATACCGGCTGCCAAAAGACACTCAACTCGGCTATCTGGAATTGCTGCCTGCTCCATGGAACCATACCCGTACAATCCTGGCTATTGTGGGCAATACCGAGGCTGGGATAAGGCAAGCCGGGAATGCTCTTACCATTCCAATCCTCAGGAACAAGCTAAAGGGTGATCTTGCGATAATTACAGGTGTGCTGATCTCGAGTACTGATACACGGACCAGGAGTGTCGAAGAGAGTATATCCCCCTCGGTTTCGCCAGAGGTCCCCTCGGTCGAGGTTACACCGATACCGCTTCAACCCGCCAGCCCGATAGTCCCAACTAGGACAGTCGCGACTAGGGATTGGATTCCTCTGGCTATTCTTGTGTTAATTGTGTTGATGGTAATTCTCCTTACAGTTGTGATGGTAACAGGCGCCAAGAGGAATAAATCGGGAAGTTAGCCACTTCGATGGAAGGCCGGTGCTTGCATATGACTTGGCCTTTATATCATTGTCATTCGATGGCTGCACCGAAAAAACACCTTTTTACCACCAAGACACGAAGGCACAAAGATTATTGATAATGAAACTTCGTGCCTTTGTGACTTCGTGGTAAATGCCTTTTTGCCGAGTAGGCCTTCGGCAGTGGACTCATTCGATGCAAAAACAAAGATGGAAGGATGTAGCTTTTAATATTGCTGAACAGAGCGGTGCGATCAGCTTTTTTCAGTATTTAGGTCAAAAGATAAGGCAGCATTTATATGTCTTGGTCTATCACCGGGTTGACGAGTATGAAAACCGCCCGTGGTTGGACCCGGAATTGATCAGCGCTGAACCCGCGCAATTCAATTCCCAGATGCGATTGGTCGCAGAGAAGTACCATCCGGTATCAGCAGAGGATGTGCTGAATGCGATAAAGGGTGAGCAACCACTTCCGCCAAATTCTGTATTAGTCACTGTAGATGACGGCTACCGGGATTTCAGCGAAGTCATATTCCCTATTACCAGTCAATATGGGATAAAGCCTGTACTTTTTATCCCTACTGCTTATGTCGGGAGGGGACCATTTTGGTGGGACAAACTATTCATAGCCGTATCGAACTACCCCGGGCCGGAAATTTCAACTCCTTTGGGTTCATTTTCCATTCGGAGCCTGGCAGAAAAAAAGCAGGCAACCCGGCACCTGACGCAAGAGGTCAAAAAGCTTCCCTTTGAACAAGGGATGCAAATCGTTGATGCGCTCTATCATGATTTCGTCCCCAGAAATTCGGATGACACTCGCAGTATTCTAACCTGGGATGAATTAAGGGTTCTGGCACGCAGCGGAGTGACCATTGCCGCGCATACCCATACACACGCCCTGCTCAGCCGGATTCCACTTGAGCAAGCCAGTCAGGAAATCCGCACCTCACGAGAGACGATTCACCGTGAACTGGGCCAGAGCCTGCCTATTTTTGCTTTTCCAGATGGAAAACCCGAATTCTTCACGGCAGAACACGTGGATCTTTTGCGCGATCTGGGTTTTAAATTTGCAGTTACCACGGTGGAAGGAAGCGCTTCGCTTTCTAATGAACGGCTTCTATGCTTTCCCCGCATTGGCGTATGGCCTGGTCTTTCACTTTCAGCTTTTCACTATCATCTGACGCCGGTTTTTAGACGCTTTGAACAAAATCCGGCCTACTAAGAACCTATCCGAAAATTAAGGACCTGACCACAAAGACACCAAGTCACGACCGAGTAGGTGCTGCGCAAGGAAATCAAAGGGGAAAAATTTTGTGATTCTTTGTGCCTTTGTGACTTGGTGGTGAATTCTCGGATAGGCGCTTATTGACATTAATCGTAACTGCTCAAGCATGTCACTCTGAGCGAGCGTTCCTTCGGCTACGTTCAGGACAGGTTTGTGCGAGCGAAGGGTCTCCGACTGCATTGCGGGAGATTCTTCGCCGCTGCAAAGGGCCCTTCGACTACACTCAGGGTAAACTCTGGCGGCTCAGAATGACCCCTGGCTGAGTAATTACCATTAATCTTACTAAAACAGGAGTTGCGACATGCTTCGAAACTGGGTGCAACGAATCACGCTCATCGATATTGTCGTCTGGACGATCGGATTGGCCATCCTGGTTGGTGTGATCTGGGGCTCGATCGCCACATTGAGCATCGGAAAATACTCACTGAATACCTGGATTGACCTGACCATCACCGGCCTGGCCCTGGGCGGCATTTACGCATTGATTGCTTTAGGCTATACGCTGGTGTATGGCATCCTGCGGATGATCAACTTTGCCCACAGCGAAGTCTTTATGAGCGGGCCGTTCACCGCCACCTTTGCAGCCAGCGCTTTTGTCGCCCTGGGTTGGTGGAATCGATATCCCTTGCTCTGCCTGCTGATCGTGACCTTGATTTCGGCAACAGTCTCAGCCTCGATCGCCATCCTGCTCGAGCGCATTGCCTATCGCCCACTACGTTTTGCGCCCCGTCTGGTGCCATTGATCACGTCCATCGGGGCGTCGTTTTTTCTCCAATACGTATTTCGCGGCCTGTACGGCTCCGGGCTAAAAGGCTATCCTGACATGGAAATTTTCCAGGGATTTTGGATGCTCGGCAGTGTCCGCATTTTCAAGACTCAGGCCGCGGCAATTGCTGGCGCGGTCATACTGATGTTGATTCTCTACGGGATCGTGCAATTGACCAAGATGGGCAAGGCCATGCGCTCGGTATCCGAAGACAAAGAAGTCGCCGCGCTGATGGGTATTGACGTAGACAAGGTGATTGCGACCACCTTTGGGTTAGGAGGCGCCGCGGCCGGTTTGGCTGGGATACTCTATCTACTTCTATTCCCGGTGGCGCACTTCTTTATGGGATTTTTCCCCGGCCTTAAAGCCTTCACCGCAGCCGTGTTGGGCGGCATCGGGAATGTCCCGGGCGCTTTCCTGGGCGCCATGCTGTTGGGTTTGCTCGAATCCGTCGGCCCCAGCCTGTTCCTGGATGGACTGGGCATTCCAGCACCCTATCAACTCAAAGACGCCATCGCCTTTACTATTCTGGTACTCATCCTGATCTTCCGCCCGACCGGCATCCTGGGCGAGCGTCTGGTGCAGGCAAAAGCCTGAGGAGACCGAGATGCAAACTCAAGCTCCTTCAATCTGGAAGCATTCAGTTCGAGTGGGTCTGCTCGGGGGCGCCATAGCAATCCTGCTGTCCCTGGTCGGCATGGTGACAGCCTTCGGCGAGCGGTACATCGTGAGCGGCCTGTTCACGATGGGACAAGTCATACTCCTGGCCCCCATTTTGGTCATGGTTTACTCCGGCATCCGCCGCATCGCCCCGCAGCCGGCCAACCGAGTAGGCGCTGCCCTGAGTTCATCGAAGGGTGTTGCGCACAAAGTGATCCTCTCTGGATTGCTCTCAGGCCTGATTGGCAGCGCGCTGCTCGCATTGCTGCTCATCGGTAAATTTGTTGACCTGCGCGTCATGTTCGTCAACGCCTCACCGAAGCTCTTTGGGATACTCACCTTTAACCAGGAGCTTACTCTGGGACTGTTGATCCTGCTGGGGACAGGCATGCTCGCCGGCGGATTGACCGGCGGCGTTTTCCTGCTTCCGCAGCGCCTGCGCAGTATATTCCTCCAAGGCCTGCTTTGGGTAATCCTGGCCGGCCTGCTGCGTGACCTCATCGTAACGGTTACTTTCCGCTGGGGACCCCTGGCCGCCGTCATCAAGCAGTTCTTTGCCATCAGCGGACTTACGCCACTGGGCGCGGTGATCCTTTTCGCCTTGATCGGCGCTTTGCGCTACTGGCGTTCCGCACGGCCTACGCAAAAACGAGAGAGCTTGCTAACCAATGGGAAACCATATGTCCGTTGGCTTACGCTGGCTGGCATAGCGACTGTCCTCATCCTGCTGCCCCCCGTCCTGGGCGTCTTCTTCAGCGAGATCCTGAGCAACGTCGGAATGTACATCCTGATGGGCATCGGCCTCAACATCGTGGTCGGATTCGCCGGACTGCTCGACCTGGGTTACGTGGCCTTCTTCGCCATCGGCGCTTACACGGTGGGCGTATTGACCTCCCCAGAGCTGGCGGCCAACCCGCTGACATACTGGCAAGCCCTGCCCTTCGCCATGATCATCTCGGTGCTGGCTGGCATCATTCTTGGCCTGCCGGTGCTGAGGATGCGCGGCGATTACCTGGCCATCGCCACCCTGGGCTTTGGCGAGATCGTCCGCCTGCTGGCGCTCTCTGACTGGCTGCGCCCCTGGCTGGGAGGCACGCAGGGCATCCAGCTCATCGCCCAGCCGCGCATCGGCCCCCTCCTGCTGAATACGCAGCAGGAAATGTATTACCTCTTCCTGATTGGCATCGGCATCGTGGCTTTCGTTGCCTGGCGTTTGAAAGATTCACGCATCGGGCGCACCTGGATGGCCCTGCGCGAGGACGAGGATGTGGCCAAGGCAATGGGCATCAACCACGTAACCGCCAAACTGATGGCCTTCGCGACCGGAGCGGTCTTTTCAGGACTGGCCGGGACGATTTTCGCCGCCAAGCTGACCTCGGTCTACCCGCACAGCATGAACTTCATGGTTTCGATCAACGTCCTTTGCTTGATTATCATCGGCGGGATGGGCTCCATCCCCGGTGTCATTGTCGGCGCGCTGGTGCTGATTGGTGCGCCAGAACTGCTGCGCGAGTTTGCTGAGTTCCGCTATTTGGTCTACGGCGCGTTGATGGTGGCGATGATGTTGATCCGGCCGGAAGGCTTGTGGCCTGAAGCCCGTCGCAAGCTCGAACTGCACGAAGAAGAGGTGGCAGCCGGGACAATGGCGCTGGCAGGGGTTGAAGTAACATCGAAAAAACCTGGAGAGTAGGAGAAGAAAAGATGGCCGTTCTGGTTGCAAAAAATGTCACAAAGCGTTTCGGCGGCCTCGAAGCGCTCAGCAAAATCACCCTGGATGTCAAAGAGAAGTCAATTCACAGCATCATTGGTCCCAACGGCGCTGGCAAGACGACATTCTTCAACTGCGTGACCGGGTTTTATACGTCGGAGGAGGGAGAAATCCTGCTCAACGGACGCAACATCACCGGCCTTTCACCGGATCGCGTCACCCGTATGGGCATTGCCCGCACCTACCAGAATATCCGGCTGTTCAAGAACATGACCACCGTCGAAAATATCCTGGTTGGAATGCACCCGCACCTGAAATCAGGGGTGATCGGCGCTGTCTTGCGAGATCCACGCACCCTTCGCGAAGAAAATGAGGCCGTGGAAGAAGCCAAACGCCTGCTAAGCTTTGTTGGCCTTAAAGGCAAGGGAGATATGCTGGCTATGAATCTGTCCTACGGCGACCAGCGGCGACTTGAAATCGCCCGCTCCCTGGCCAGCAAACCCACCCTGCTGCTTCTCGACGAGCCGACCGCCGGCATGAATCCCAGTGAGACCCAGGAGATGATGATTTTCATCCGCCACCTGCGCGACGAAATTGGCATCACCATCCTGCTCATTGAACACCAAATGCGTGTGGTAATGGGCATCTCCGAATTGATCACCGTGCTGGACTTCGGCGTGCAGATCGCCGAGGGCACCCCGGCTGAGATTCAAGGGAACCCGCGCGTAATCGAGGCATATCTGGGACGTGGCGCGGCCAGCGGCCTCGGTCAGAAGACTGCCGTAGCCGCAGCCGCAGCATAATGTGGAGGAATCATCATGGCGATGCTTGAAGTCGAAAACATCCACTCTTACTACGGCAACATCCACGCCCTGAAGGGCATCTCGTTGACCGTCGAAGAGGGCGAAATTGTCACCTTGATCGGCGGGAATGGCGCTGGAAAAACGACCACCTTACGCAGTATTACCGGCATTCTCAAACCGCGCCAGGGTCACGTCCGCCTCGAAGGCGAGGAGCTGGCTCCCTACAAGCCACATCAGATCGTTTACAAAGGCGTTGCAATGGTCCCCGAAGGCCGGCGCATCTTTGCCCGCTTGAGCGTTTCTGAAAACCTGGATATGGGCGCTTATAGCCGCAATAATAAATCGGAAATCAAAGCTGATCTTGAACGCGTTTTTGAGCTGTTCCCACGCCTGAAAGAACGCCGCAGCCAGGTAGCCGGTACGCTTTCGGGCGGCGAGCAGCAGATGCTGGCCACCGGGCGCGCCCTCATGGCCCATCCCCGCTTGCTCCTGATGGACGAACCTTCGATGGGCCTGGCACCCGTGCTGGTGGAGAGCATCTTCGAGACCATCAAGGAGATCAACAAGGAAGGAACGACCATTCTGCTGGTCGAGCAAAACGCGTTGATGGCGCTCTCTGTCGCAAACCGCGGTTACGTTATGCAGACCGGAGAGATCGTCCTGCACGACACTGCCGCTAATCTGCAGAATAACGCGATGGTGCAGAAGGCCTATCTGGGCATGGAGTAATTGCTGCTTTTCTAAATAGAAGCGCAGAGGTAAAATCAAATCCCTCTGCGCTTTTGTTTTCACAGAAAGGAAAAGAACATGGCTTTACCTGCGACAGCCGATATTATCATTATCGGCGGCGGCGTAATGGGGGCGAGCACTGCCTATCACCTGGCCGCGCGCGGTCAGAAGAATATCCTCCTGCTCGAAAAAGAGGAATTCTTCGGCCAGGGGGCGACGGGGCGCTGCGCGGGCGGCGTTCGTTACCAATTCTCGACCGAGATCAACGTCCGCCTCTCGCTGGAAAGTCTGCCGATGCTGGATCGCTTCAAAGACGAGATCGGGCAGGAGATCAATTACCAAAAGTGCGGCTATTTGTTTGTCCTCACAAAGCCCGAAGACGTGGAATATTTTCGCCGCAACGTGGAACTCCAGCACAAACTTGGCGTTCAAACCGAGTGGCTGACCGGCGACGAAACCCGCCGGCGAGTACCCCTGATGCGCTTCGAAGACGCCCTGGCAGGAACGTTCAATCCCAACGATGGGCTGGTGGACCCGAATAGCGTTGTCATGGGCTACGTCGGAGCGGCACAACGAATGGGAGTCGAAGCGCTGAACAACGTGGAAATCACCGGTTTGAAAGTTGAAAGTTGGAAAGTTAAAGGTGTGGAGACGAACAAAGGTTTTGTTGCCGCGCGAACAGTCGTCAACGCGGCCGGACCCTGGGCCGGTCTGATCGGGAAAATGGCCGGAGTCCACATTCCCCTCACCCCCCTGCGCCGCCAGATGCTGACCACCACGCCGCTGCCCGAACTGCCCGCAGATTTTCCGTTCGTCATTGATTTCGCCCAATCCCTGTATTTCCACCGCGAAGGAGATGGCTTGTTGACAGGTATGTCCAATCCAAATGAGAGGCCCGGCTTCGACCAGAGCGTGGACGAAGCCTTTGAGCTTGTCAACCTCGAGGCGGCGACTGCGCGTATGCCCCTGCTCGAAAAGGCCGGCCTGGTATCGCATTGGGCCGGGCTATACGAAGTCACGCCCGACGCACACCCTGTTTACGGAAAAACACCGGTGGAAGGCTTTTACGTAGTGGCCGGTTTTTCCGGGCATGGCTTCATGCACGGGCCGGTCTCCGGAAAACTGATGGCCGAATACATCCTTGACGGAAAATTCCAGAGCGTTGACGTTTCCATGCTCGACCTGGCAAGATTTGAAGAAGGACGGCTGATACAAGAATACAATGTTGTATAGCGTGTCAGGTGTTGAGGTGTCAGGTGAGGAGGTAAGGAATATGGCACTAGTTGAACGATTTGAGGATTTGCATGCCTGGCAAGAGGCGCGCAAACTTACCCAAATGATCTATGCAATGACAAGACAGGAGCCTTTTGTCAGAGATTTTGGCCTGCGCGATCAAATCCAACGCGCGGCTGTCTCCGCGATGACAAACGTTGCTGAAGGATTTGATTGTGACTCTTCTGCCGAGTTCTCTCGTTTCTTAGGATTTGCCCGTCGCTCTGCGGTCGAAGTACAATCTCTGCTCTACACAGCGTTGGACGCCGGCTACATAACAGAGGAGTCGTTCAAGACCTGCTATGAACAGGCTCGTGCAACCAAAGCCCTCGTTGGTGGCCTGAAACACTCCCTCCGCAAGCGCACCTGACACCCTGACATCCTGACACCTGGCTCCAACCTATGCCTTCCGCCGAAATCATCACCATCGGAACCGAGCTTCTGCTCGGTGAAACCGTTGACACCAATACCCGCTTCATCGCCCGGACATTGCGCGGCCTGGGCGTGGATCTGTTCCGCACCACCACCATCGGGGATAACGTCGCTCGCATTGCTCAGGCCATTCGCGAGTCAATGGCACGCGCCGAGATTGTCCTCACCACCGGCGGCCTCGGCCCGACCGTGGACGACCCGACCCGGCAGGCCGTGGCGCAAGCCGTGGGTGTGGAAGTAGAATATCACCCCGAACTCTGGGAGCAAATCGCCGCCCGCGTGGCACGCTACGGCCGCACCCCGACCGAAAATCAGAAGCGACAGGCCTACATGCCTGCCGGTGCAATAGCAATTGAAAACCCGGTCGGTACAGCACCGGCCTTCATCGTTGAAACAGGTTGTAATGCCATCATCAGCCTGCCCGGCGTGCCGCGCGAGATGGAAACGCTAATGACTCAGGTAGTGATCCCTTATCTTCAAAAACGCTATGACCTGCACGAGGTCATCAAAATCCGCACCCTGCATACCGGCGGCAGCGGGGAAGCCTGGATTGACGAACAAATCGGAGACCTGGAAGCCCGGCTCAACCCCACCATCGGCCTGACCGCCCACTCCGGCATTGTAGACATCCGCATCGCCGCAAAGGCCGAGACCGAGGCCGAAGCCGGGCGGATGATCGCCGAAATCGAGGCGGACATCCGGGAGCGACTGGGGATGGTCATCTACGGAGCGGATGAGGATACGCTGGAAGGCGTCACCCTCCAGGCTGTTGGAAAACGGGGTTGGAGCCTGGCCTGTCTCGCGGCCGGATTGGATGGCGCGTTGATCGAGCGGCTGGCCAGGGTGCAAAACCCGGCTTTTCTTGGCGGGAGCAGGTTAGAGGTCCAACCTGAGGCGCTGACCGAGGCTCTCGAAGAGGTGCGCAGAGGCAAGAATTCGTCGCTTGCCTTGGGCATCGCCTTGTCCATCATTGGCGAACAACAGAACATTACCATTCACGTCCTCACGCCGCAGGGGAATGAAGAACGCCACCTTACCTATGGCGGGCATCCCGGAAATGCACCGCGCTGGGCGACGAACATGGGGCTGAACATCCTCCGCCGGCGCGCGCAAGAGATTTCTGACTGAAACCCAGACGGTGAAGTGTGCGACCACTTTCGAACAGAATCTATGGATACTGAACATGTTCATGAACTGGAAAACTTGAACACCATGCTATAATAATCATGATGAATATTACTTACCTGACAAATCGTTTAGTGCCAGTGCTGAAACGGTACAAGATTCAGAAAGCCATTCTTTTTGGCTCACTGGCGCGTGGAGAAGCAACCCGTCGCAGTGACGTAGACTTAATTTTGATCCAGGAGACGAAAAAACGTTTCTGGGATCGCTACGATGGACTCCTGCTCGCTCTGGGACAGGCTGTTGAACACCGAGCGATTGACGTGCTGATTTACACGCCGCAAGAACTGGAGCAAATCAAAGAGCGCACTTTCATCCGACAGGCCTTGAACGAAGGAATTACACTATATGAGCGAGACGAAGAGTTTGCACGAAGCTAATCGCTCGCGCTATCCCAATAGCCTGCCTGACCTGACTCCCGCCCAAAGCTATGGCGCCGAGGACGCGAGAATAGCGCTCGAGCGAGCCTCCTTTCTGCTCAAGCAAGTGCGCCTGCTGTTGCCAGAGAAATAACCACGACCCCCACAGGGCGGCATCACAAATGCCGCCTTTTTGTAACACCTGACCTAAAGGAGACGAATGACTCAATCTGATGATATCCTGCTCGTTAATGCCCTCGTCTTGACAATGGACGAAGAACTCCACCAATACGAACCCGGCGCGGTGGCGGTGAGGGGTGATTCCATCGTCGCCATCGGCTCAGAGGCTGAAATGCGCAGCGAATACAACGCAGCCCAGGTCATTGACTGCGGCGGGAAAGTGCTGATGCCGGGGCTGGTCAACGCGCACACCCACGTCCCTATGACGCTGCTGCGCGGACTGGCTGACGACTTGCGCCTGGACGTTTGGCTGATGGGTTACATGATGCCTGTGGAGCGCGAGTTCGTCTCGCCGGATTTCGTCCAACTGGGGACGCGCCTGGCCTGCGTTGAATTGATCCGCAGCGGCGTGACCTGTTTCGCGGATATGTATTATTTCGAGGAAGAGGTCGCCAAAGCCACGGCCGAGGCAGGTTTACGCGCCGTCTGCTCGCAGACCGTGCTCAAGTTTCCCACACCTGACGCTGCATCGTACGAGGACTCACTGGCGGCCGCGCGTGACTTTATCCAACGCTGGAAGGGACATACCCTGATCGAGCCGTCCGTCGCGCCACATGCACCTTACACCTGCACACCTGAAATCCTGCGTGCCACGGCTCAGTTGGCGGTCGAGTTCGACGTCCCCCTCCACACCCACCTCTCCGAGACTGCTTTGGAAGTAGAGAACATGCGCAAAGGGAGCGGCATGCCGGTCATTCCGTATGTCCGGAAGCAAGGACTATTGGATGCCAAAGTTCTCGCCGCGCACTGCGTCCACGTGGATGAGGGCGAAATACGCACGCTGCTCCACGCCAACGCGGGTGTTGCGCACAACCCATCCTCCAACTTGAAGCTCGCTTCGGGGTTCGCGCCTGTTCAGAAGATGCTCGAGGTGGGCCTGAATGTCGGCATCGGCACGGATGGGCCGGCCTCCAACAACGACCTGGATATGTTCGAGGAAATACGTCTGGCCGCTTTGGTGGCAAAGGCCGTCAGCAACGACCCAACCGCCGTCCCTGCCTCGACTGCTTTGAGCATGGCGACCCGTCTCGGCGCGGCGGCGTTGCATCTCGGAGCCTTGACCGGTTCGCTCGAACCCGGCAAGCGCGCCGACCTGATCCTGGTTGACCTTGCCCCTGCGCATAATGCGCCCCGTTTCCGCCGCGATGCGCACAATGTTTATGCCCAAATCGTCTACGCCAGCAAAGCCACCGACGTGACCGATGTGATGGTCAATGGCAAGTGGCTGATGCGAGACCGGCAGCTATTGACATTGAACGAAGCTGAACTATTATTAGCCGCCCAAGAGTACGCTCGTCACATAGACACCTTCCTCATCGAACGGGAGCAGTCCATCCTTTCGAAATTGGTCGCCCTGGGCGGTTCAACGGAGGCTGAATCCTTCGAAGTGCAGGTCAAGGTCAAACTGGCCGACCCGGCCGCTGTACAGGAAGCTCTCCGCCGGCCCGAGGTCAAGATCGTCTACCAGAGACATTACCACCAGCATGATAATTATTTCATTTTCAGCGATCCATCCCAGGGCCGCCTGAGGTACCGGGAAGACGAATCTATCGGCGCGAAGGGAGAGGTGGTCAGCGTTCGCGCTCGATTGACGCTGCTCGGCCCGGCGCGCGAAGGCGATTTCGCCCATGACGTATTACTCTCGCGCAGCCGTTACCTGGCGCCTGCCGCCAACAGTCTGCGTTTCTACCAGGAGTATTTCATACCCGCCTCGGTCGTGCCAATTGATAAAGTTCGCCTGCGCTGGCTGGTGAATTTCCGGGATACGGAGTTCTACGTCAATCTTGACCGCTTCGAGACCCCCAACCTGGGCGATTATCTCGAAATCAAGAGCCGCACCTGGAGCCGCAAGGATGCCGAACATAAGGCGCAACTGGCTACTGAACTCATCATACTGTTGGGAGGCTCGCTGAAGAAGACAGTGACTCAGGATTACATCGAGATTGTCACTCAACAATAATAGACATTATCGGCAATAGAGAATTGGACGCGGATAAACGCGGAAAAAGCGGATACAGGGGTTTTTATCAGCGTAAATCAGCGCTCGTCCGCGTCCCATACGAGACCTTGTCTTATTACCGATAAAGTCTAATGAAGGAGAGAAAAGATGCGCAAGGTATTTACTTTCTTTGCAAGATTTATCGCCGCCATCTTCGCCATCCTGTTCGTGATCACAGCCGTATTGGCTTTGTTGCTCTTCAACGTCGAGCGCCAACTATTCAACCCCAACCTTTTTAAAAGGGCATTAACCGAACAGCAAATCTACAAACACCTGCCGGGGATCATCGGCGAGCTTATGACAACGAGCATGTCCTACAATCCATGCGCCCAGAACCCCCTGGTCTGCGAGGATATTTCAGCCGAGTTACGCGCTTGTTATACGCAGAGACTGGGAGAGGAAAGGTACACCGCGCTGACGAGCGGCCAGGATCAACCGACCGAGGTAGAGAAGGAGGCCATCCAGCCCTGCATCGGGCAATTAAGCACCGCCAGTTACGAAGACCAGGGCGGCCCGCCGGCTTTCATGCAGAACCTCACCGCCGCGGACTGGGAAGCCATCATCGAAGCCCTTGCACCGCCCGAATTACTTCAGGCCCTAACCGAAAACGTTCTTGACCAGGTATTTGCCTACCTGAATGGGGAAACGGCGACGGCCAATATCTCGCTCTTGAAATTGAAGGAACGCATAACCGGCCAGGCCGGCCAGGATGCCCTCCAGCTACTAATGGCTGCTCAGCCGCCCTGCACGGAAGAGCAACTGGTACGAATGGCCTCAGGTGCCCTCGGCAGCGAAGGCGGCATGGTGTTCTGCAACCCACCGGAGGAGATACTGGCAATCATGCTGCCAGAACTCCAAAGTCAGCTCGGCAGCCTGGCCAAGCAGATCCCGGACGAGGCAGTAATCATCAAGCCATATACTGGCCCGCTCGGAGCCACGCCTGGCGGCGGGCCGTTGAGCGCCGACCCATTTACCACCATCCGCTACGTACGGCTGGGGTTGCGCTGGAGTCCGCTCTTACCGTTCGCCTTCCTCTTGTTGGTAACACTTTTTGGTGTGCGCTCGCTCAAAAGCTGGCTGCGCTGGTGGAGAATCCCGATCTTCTTTGCCGGGGGGATTGCCCTCGTTCTGGGCATCGCGCTGCTTCCCGCGATGAACTGGGCCTGGACTGCCTTCATTATCACCAAGATCCCACCTTTCCTCTCGGCAGACATAGGAAGGATCGGCCATGGCCTGGCAAGTTTCATCCTTAAAGACCTGAGCAAACAGATAATAATTCAGACCACCATTTTTATTATCATCGGCCTGGCAGCCTGGGTTGGCTCTTACTTCATCAGGGATAGGCGCAAGAAAAGCAACCCGGTCACCCCGCCGACAGCACCAACTGCATGACTCAAGCGAGCAACCATCACAACTTTTAATTGTATAATATCAGCAGCTTCTCTAGAAGAGGCATCAATGCACTAGAACGTGGTTGCTAGAATGGCATCCTTGATGCCCCCATATGTAGGGCAGGTTTCCATACCTGCCGGCGTAGATGGCGGGTAAGAAACCTGCCCTACGATCACCACGATTTACTGTGGTGCTACTCAAGAAGATAGGGGCTGAGGATTTGAGAACTGGCGAAGCCTGTTCTTAAATCCTCGATCTTCACCGGATTATTCAGATGCTACCAAAACCAAGAACAATCAACCCAGGAGGCGAGACAGTGAAAACCATCAACCAAGTCTTGAAAGAAAAAGGGAGCGAGATCTGGGCGACTGCGCCGAACAAGATGGTCATCGATGCCCTGCAAGTGATGGCAGACAAGGACATCGGGGCCTTGCTCGTCATGGATGGCGAGAAACTGGTCGGCATCTTCTCAGAACGAGATTACGCCCGCAAAGTGATCTTGAAAGGCAAGTCCTCGAAGGAGCTGGCTGTTCGAGAGGTGATGTCCTCCCATATTTACTACATCACCCCCGATATTACCTGCGAGCAGGCGCTCGATCTAATGACCCAAAAACGCGTCCGACATCTGCCGGTCCTGGATGGGAACAAACTGATCGGGGTTGTCTCAATCGGCGATTTGGTCAAGGCTGTTATTGCCTACCAGAAGCAAGTCATAAACCGGCTGGAAAAACACATTCTAGAGACCACCAGCATTACATAACGCGGCCTCCAGCCGCAACCCAATTCACCGCGAAGACACGAAGGACGCGAAGAAGGCCAAAGAAAAAAGCTTCGCGCTCTTCGTTTCTTCGCGGTTCCAACATTTGCGCGCGCGAGGCAAATTCTTGACGGTAATACTATAAAACCCATATCACGGGATGTTTTACGGGCAGGCGTTCTGTATGTGCTGCTCAAACGTCTCGGCGAAGGCGTGACGGCCGGTTGCATCACACCGGGCGCGGAAATAGTAATAGGCGGTCTGCGCCGGATTTGCGATTGCCTGTAACGAGCTCAAGCTGGGGTTGCTGATCGGCGCGGGTGGGAAGCCGGTATTGAGATAAGTATTGTACGGGGATTGCACTTGCAAGTCTTCCAAACTTGGCGGATTTGTCCACCATGTGCCTTGGGCAGTGTTATAGCCCAGGGCATATTGCACCGTAGGGTCGCTATCCAATTTCATGCCGATAGCAATCCGATTCAGGAAGACCGAAGCGATGGTAGGTTGCTCATCGTCCAGGATCGCCTCGCGCTGGACGATAGAGGCGAGTATGACACCCTGATAGATACTTAGACCCTGCCGCGCAAAGCCTTCTTTCAATTCCGGCGTGAGATGCAAATCGAAGTTCTGGAGCAAAATTGACACCAACTGCTCCGCCGAGGTGCTGCGCGGCAGGCTGTAGGTATCCGGGAAGAGAAAGCCTTCCGCCGTTAGGCCTTCGGCAGAGGCGCCAGCCGGTAAAAAATCGGGGAGAGCATACGGGCTGCGCGCCGCTGAAAGGAAGGCTTCGGGGGTGATGTTCAGGCCGGAGGTCGGGAGCGAGGCGGCAATCTCCTCCATCCGCCAGCCAGGCAGGACGACGAATGCCACCTCGGAGGGCGTGGCATCCTGCAGCGCATGGGCAATCTGGATGGCTGTCATGGCCGGGCTGAGTTCATAATTGCCAGCCTGCACGGATGTATCCGATCCCGTCCAGATCAAATAGATGCGGAAGGTTTGCGCCGCGCGGATCAGACCGGCTGCCTGCAAGCGATTCGAGATAGTGGAGACCGACTCGCCCATCTCGATGACGAAAATCTGCTGCGACCCATTCGGATCGCGCGGGATGGTCAAATCACCGGCATTCCACAAGAGCGAGGCCGAATAACTGAAGCGCTGCCAGGCGCTCAAGTACGGACTGGGTGGGCCGTAAGACCCGGCTGCCAGAACAGGGATAAACAGGATGGCCGCAAGGACTCCAATGGCAAGGAAGAGCAGAAGGACAAAGGGGAAACAGGAATGGTGTTTCATGAGTTGCTGGTTAGGGGGTGCGGGTTAGGGGGTGCGAGTTAGGAGTTGCGAGTTAGGGAGTAGGAAGCGCGTCAAGGTAGGATTGCAAGAGGAGGGTTGCCGCCAGATCATCCAGATGCCCGGCCCGCTTTTGGCGTGAGACGCCCATCGCGATACGGGCGGCGCGGGCCTCCTGAGTGGTAAAAGCCTCGTCCCATAGTATCACCGGAATGCTCGTCTGCGCACGCAGGGCCGCAGCAAAGCGGGCGGCGCGACGACCCTCGAAGGTCGGGCGCCCCTGCTCGTCCAATGACTGGCCGACGACGATCAGGCCGGCTTCGTACGCGGCAGCCTGTCCGGCGACGGTTGCGGCGTCAATGACGCGCGAGACATGCGG
>JBDRTP010000288.1:0-4166 GCA_043823965.1 Chloroflexota bacterium | reverse complement strand
AATGGATACCGACATGCAGTCTCTGGCTAGCCCACGCACCCGGCAGATTGACTTGGGTGGCCGTCGGGTTTTGCCAGGCCTGACCGACTCCCATTTCCACTACTACGACTGGGCACTCAATCGCCGGCGGCTGGAACTTGCCGCTGCGGTCTCGCTGGCAGATGTGTGCGCGCACGTCGCCAGGGCGGCTGACAAGATACCATCCGGCGGCTGGATCATCGGCCAGGGCTGGAACGAGACGCGCTGGCCGAACCCTCGCCAGCTCACCCGCGCCGATCTGGACGACCTGACTCCTTCACACCCTGCCATCCTCTGGCGTAGCGATATGCACCTGGCAGTAGCCAATTCCCTCGCCCTGCAAGCGGCAAATATCAGCGATGAAACGCCAAATCCGCCCCAGGGGGTGATTGATCGGGACGCGTCCGGGCAACCAACCGGAGTGCTGAGAGAGCTGGCGATCAATCTGGTACGGGAGGTTATCCCCGCGCCGACGGACGACGAGACCGTCGCGGCCCTGCGCGATGGGTTCACCGAATTACACCGCTTAGGATTGACTGGCATCCACGATTACCGCATTATGGGCGGCGCGGATGGCCCGCTGGCCTTCCGCGCTTACCAACATCTGCAGGCTGCTGGCGAGTTAGCCCTGCGGATGTGGATGCTTCTCCCCGGCGAACGTCTAAGCCAGGCCATCGCTTTGGGTCTGCGCACCGGCTTCGGCGACGATTACCTGCGCGTCGGGCATGTCAAGTTCTTCTCGGATGGCGGCCAGGGTGCTCGTACAGCTTGGATGTTGGAAGCGTATGAAGATACTGCCAGTTGCGGTATGCCGCTCACACCGATGGACGAGATCGCCGATGCCATTCGCCGCGCCCACACGGCCGGCCTGGCGGTGGCCATCCATGCCATCGGCGACCGGGCAAACCGCGAACTGGTGACCGTCTTTGAGCAAGCGTTAAGCAACGAAAGTGATGCTTCACCCAACGCTCCGCACCGCATCGAACATCTGCAAAACATTCGCCCGGAAGATGTGCGCCGGTTGGGGCGGCTGGGCGTCGTAGCTTCGGTGCAACCTATTCACGTACCCGACGACTTTCCGATGATCGAGCAGTCAGTCGGTCGGCGCGGGCGCTGGAGTTATCCCTTTCGGGATCTGTTAGCGGCGGGAGTGCCCCTGGCCTTTGGCTCAGACTGCCCGGTGGCTGACCCTAATCCGCTGTGGGGCATCCATGCAGCCGTCACCCGCCAGATGCGAGATGGAACGCCGCCGGCTGGCTGGTATCCGGGTCAATGTCTGAGCGTGGCTGAGGCTGTCTGGGGTTTCAGCATGGGAGCAGCCCTTGTCAGCGGCCGCCAAGCCGATTTAGGTAGCATCTCCCCCGGCAAACTGGCCGATCTGGTCGTTCTGGATCGCGACATCTTTCAGATCGAACCAATGGAGATTGCCCAGACCCAGGTGGCGATGACCATCTTTGATGGGCAAGTAGTCTATGAGAATTAGAGTACTCTACCTGCCTGTCGCCTCACGCAAGATTTATGCGCCCAGGCCTGTGTATTGCAAGTAAATTTGTTCTCAGGAGCCTTGATGTCCCCCCATCCATCTTCCCCACGTGGAATGTACTTTGATGAGTTTCAGGTTGGCCAGACCTTCACCAGTCCTGGGCGCACTATCACTGAAAGTGACATCGTGACCTTTGCCGGCCTCTCTGGCGATTTCAATCTAATCCATACCGATGCGGAGTATTGCAAAACCTCGCCCTTAAGACAACGCATGGCTCATGGCCTGCTTTGTCTTTCCATCGTCTCCGGACTGGCCCTGCGCACCGGCATGCTGGAAGGCACATTGATGGCCTTCCGCAAAATCAATGAGTGGAAGTTCGTCGCGCCAGTCTTCATCGGCGACACAATCCACGTTGAGATGGAAATTACCCAGACTAAAGCCTTTCCTCACCTTGGTGGAGGCGCAGTGGCGATTGCCATTCATGTTAATAACCAGAACGGCGGGACAGTGATGAAGGGAGTGTGGACGATATTGGTGATGTCGAAACCTTAATCCACCACCTGAGAACTTGACATTGGAATACCTTCTTCGTGCGGGTCGCGGTGGTGTTGCTGGCGCTGGCCGCGCTTGGCCGATAGCATCAACTTCGAAAATGAAATAAAGCAGACACTTCAAACCATGCAGCCAATTACAATGTTTCCCTCAAACTATCGCCAACAGGCCTCTCTCGACCCGTCGAAGAGTAGAAAATCTGTTGTTGGCGCGATTGTTTTTGGCATCGTGTTGCCCATTATCTATTGGAGGTTCATATGCAGAATAGTCGTCAACCCAGTATGGAAATTCCTGGACCTAAAGCGCGAGCTCTTATAGAATCCGATAAGCGAGTCACATCCCCTTCACTACCTCGAGTTTACCCATTAGTAGCCGACCATGCAGAGGGCTGCATCGTGACCGATGTGGATGGCAATCGTTTTCTCGACTTCGCCGCCGGAATTGCCGTGTGTGCCACGGGCCACTGTCATCCTCGCGTCGTCCAGGCTATCCAAGATCAGGCTGCCCGGCTGATCCACCTTTGCGGCTCTGATTTTTATTATCTGCCCTATACCGAATTGGCGACAAAGCTTGCCACCTTGGCTCCAGGCTCCGAAACGTGGAAGGTGTTTCTGACCAACTCAGGAGCAGAAGCGGTGGAAGGGGCGCTGAAGTTAGCCAGATATGTCACGGGCCGCCATCGCTTTCTCTCTTTCTTTGGGGCTTTCCACGGCCGAACACTGGGCGCACTGTCGTTGACGGCGAGCAAGGCGAAATATCGCCGGGGATTCGGCCCGCTGCTATCCGGGGTGACCCATGTTCCCTACGCTGATTGCCTTAATTGCCATTTCAACTTGAAATTCCCAGACTGCGACCTGTCGTGTGTGTCTCAAATTGAGAAGGGGGTATTTGCCCACACGGTGCCGCCGGATGATGTTGCCGCGGTGATCGTTGAGCCTATCCTCGGCGAGGGGGGATATGTGGTGCCGCCGCCCGGTTGGCTTCCAGCGTTGCGGGCGCTCTGCGACCGTCACGGCATCCTGTTAATTGCCGATGAGGTGCAAAGCGGGATGGGTCGCACCGGCAAGATGTTCGCCATGGAGCACTTTGGCGTTGTCCCCGACATCATTACTGTGGCCAAAGGGATTGCCTCTGGTATGCCGCTAGGCGCCATCATCGCTAAATCGAATTTGATGACATGGGAGAAGGGCTCGCACGGCAGCACCTTCGGTGGTAATCCTGTTGCGTGTGCAGCGGCTTTGGAGACCATCGCCCTGCTCGAAGAGGAACTGATGAAGAACGCCTCGCGGGTAGGCGGTTATCTTCTTGAAGCGCTGGCGGATCTTCAGGCCAGGCATCCCACTCTCATAGCCGATGTGCGCGGGTTAGGATTGATGATCGGTATTGAATTCCAAAATGCGCACCAAGCTCACACTGCAGCTGAGGCATGCTTTTACCGTGGGCTTATCGTGTTGGAATGTGGACAGAAGGCTATCCGGCTCTCCCCCCCATTGGTGGTAACGCACGAGGAGAGCGGTGCAGCTCTGAAAATTCTGGCGGATGTATTCGACGAAATCGGGGCGATGAATGGCCAGTAAACTACTATCAATGCGTGAGGCGATTGCTCGCGCGGAAGATTGCAATTGAAAAGACAATATATGAGTCGCGTCACTATCCCCGACGCGCCACAAAGCGAGCGCAAAGCCGTTGCAAAGTTAGCCGAACAAGCACAGAAACTGCATACGCAACGGCGCAAGCGCGTCGAGAAATTCCTGCGCGACATCGGGATCGAGCCTGCTGAGTCCACCAGCCGCAATCCGCTCGAACAGCCGTGGTCGCTCACGGCGGAGGAGTTCGGTCGGCGGGTAGGTCGAGATAATATCTCGACCTACGAGGCGGTGCGCGAGGAAACGGCTGTGATGACGGAGGAGATTGGGAAGGTCGAGGCTGAGGTGGATGAGAGGGTGAAGGCGCTGTATGGGGTATGATACAATCGTATTACGACTTCTTGTTCGATAGGAGAATAGTATAGATTCCGTTACCGTATCCCCCAAATACCAGGTGGTCATTCCCCAAAAAGTGCGCGAGGCTCTGCATGTCAAGCCTGGGCAAAAAATGCAGGTGATTGCATATA
>JBDRTP010000287.1:0-3308 GCA_043823965.1 Chloroflexota bacterium | reverse complement strand
CGGCGCGCTTGAAAGCGTGCTCCAGCGCGCGCCGAGCTAAAACTTTTGCCAGATGGCGGCGGAATTCCGCAGTGGCGTGAATGGCGCTGACTGGATCACTATCTTCAGTGGCAGCGATTTCAGCAGCCGCACGAATAGCTTCCAGCGTAGGCGCTTGTCCCTCGAGTAATTCAGCAGCTCGATGAGCAACCATCGGGCCATCACCGGCGCTCAAGAAGACCATCCGAGCTTGCTGGCAAAGTTTATTCTCATCCAGGGTGACGACAGCAGCTACGCCGACCAGGGCGAAATCGTGAGGTCGCCGGGCAATTTCCATCAATGAACATCCAGATCGGATCGGCATGGAAGGCAACGCCACCTCTACCAATAATTCAGCGGGTTCCAAGGCCGTTGTAAACAGTCCGATGAAGAATTCATCTGCTGGAATCCACCGTTCCCCGTTTTGGCTGCGCAGCCGGAAACGCCCGTCCAAGGCTACACTCACGGATACGAGTTCGGCCGATGGATCCGCATGAGAGATGCTGCCGCCAAAGGTGCCGCGGCTGCGGATTTGAGAAGTGGCAATCTTGGGCATGGTTTCGTGAAGCAGGGGCGCCCGTATCGCAACCAGGGGATCAACCTCCACCTGATGATGGCGGGCCATGGCCCCTAAACGCAAACCGCCATTCTCATCTGGATGAATGTAAGAAAGTTCAGAGATGTTGTTCAAATCAACCAGGACGGAAGGCTGAACCAGGCGGAAATTCATCATAGGAATTAAGCTTTGCCCACCGGCCAAAACTTTGGCATCATAGCCATGCTCGGCCAGGTGGGTTAAGGCTTCTTCTACGGTTGTGGGTGCAAAATATTCGAACGGAGCCGGCTTCATAGAATTTCTTCTCCTGGTAGTTTGTCGGGAGACATATGAAAGAGTCTCACATCACGATCCAAGAGTGTTGTGCGAGACGCGCCCGTGTCAGCCAAGAACCAGACCAATCCTTGAAAGTACGCTGACCGAAGATGAGTGCTAAAATACGGCGCGTCTCCGATGAAGCGACCCCTGATGATCATAACACCATCTCCAATGGTTCACGAGTAATGAATTCAACGCATGTACGGGTTGGGTCTGACAACATGGTCAGCAGTCCCGCCAGATCAGAACCGCTGGCAACCACTTTACCATCCTTGACAGCGATCCACTGATCGGCATACCGCTCTAGAAGCATTTCCAGATTTTCGCTTACCCATACATGATCGGCTTCAAAGGCGAGCAACTCGGTGGATAGTTGACCGTTCATCCTTAACCTCCATCTCTCGTTCATCTTACAGCAGGTTTCGGCTAACGCTTCGCGGATAAAAGAAGTTGCCCGAAGGCAATTTTGGAAAATCTTTGATTTTCCTTTTATCCACTGTTAGACGAAGTTCGGCTAATATCTTACATCAAAATTATTGATTTGTAAACAAGCGTTCAAACCATAGAGGCGAGGGGATACTCTTACCGCCTGACCAGAACTGATATGTGATTTGCATGTGGCCCAGGTGGAGAGAAGTGTGATCGATCACGTGTAAAATACACCAGCGCACCGGGACGGTGCGGCCTCTCGTCTGGCGTGTGCCATTCAAATCAGATTCGCCCAGGGTGGAGAACACTTCGTTTGTCTCCAGCGCGTTCTTCTCCAACAGTTGGATAATTTCCGCTGCGTTGGTCGCTACAGTAGCAAATTCGGCCTCCCGGTCGCGAGTCTCAGGCCTGCCAGCGATCACTTCAGCAATCCAGAAATGTTCCGCGCCAGCGATATGGGTGGCTAAGACAGCCAGCGAGTTGGTGGCATGATCGTCTTTTCCTTCGATCGGCCGCCAATTCAGGGCTTCCGCGGGCAATTCAGCGATCAGTCCGGAAACCTGGCTGCGCAGGTCTTCAATCCGTTCCAAATAATTAGCTAACTCTGAGACCATTTTCTCGTTCGCATGCTTCAAGAGGCACAACTTCGGCGGCTACCGGGCGGCCTGGTTGCTCGCTCAGTGCCTCAACGATATCGATTTGGGACATTGCTGGCGTATAGACATCTCCCCTTGTAAGCTTTCTATTCGGCCAGTTTCAGCATCACCCTCGCCATGTGTTTGGCGTGTTTCAAATACAAATCCAGGCGGATATTCTCGTTGGGGGCGTGGCCGCGCGTATCCGGGTAGCCCAGCCCGGCCGTGGCGACCGGCAGACCGAGGTCGTGAATAAATGGGGCGTTTGGCCCGGAACCGCCCACCAGCGGGACGAGTTGCATCGGCGCGCCATAGACTTCGCGTGCGGTCTCGACGACCAGTTTGATGAAGGGATCGTCCGGATCCGTGCGCGCCGGGGCCTCGCCGCCCAGGTATTCGATCTGAACATCCTCGAAGCCTTCAGCGTCCAGATGGGCGCGCAGCCTGGCGAGGATTTCCTCAGGAGTCTGGTCGGGGACGAGGCGGAAGTCCACTTTGGCCGAGGCCTTCGCCGGTTGGACGGTTTTCGAGCCGCTGCCCTGGTAGCCGGAAGTCAGGCCGCAGATGGTGCAGGTCGGCTCGAAAACCTCGGCCAGGCGCAGTTCCACGCCGCCGGTCAGGCCGCGCACGAAGTTTTTCAAGCCGTAACGCGTCATGTACTCGTTGGCGATTTCGGGCAGGGCGGCCATCAGTTCGCGGTCGCGGGCGCTGGGCGGCTTGACGTTATCGTAATGACCGGGGATGCGGATGCGCTCATCCGGCCCTTTAAGCGTATTCAGCGCCCAAACCAGTCTCCAGGCCGCGTTGGGGAAGATCGAGCCGCCCAGGCCGGAATGCATGTCGCTGCTGGCGGTTTCGAGTGAGAGTTCCACATAGCAGATGCCGCGCAGACCGAGGTACTGCACCGGCGTCTCTTGGTGATTCACGCCGCCAAATTCCCAGATGCAGGCGTCAGCCTTGAGCCGTTCTTTGTTCTGGCGCACAAAATCGTGCAGGTGGAGGCTGCTGGTTTCTTCTTCGCCTTCGATGATGAATTTAACGTTGCAGGGCAGTTCACACAACTCACTCAACAGGGCATCGATGGCGAACAGGCGGCTGACGATGTGCCCCTTGTCATCGCTGACGCCGCGCCCAAAGAGTTTACCCTCACGCAGGGTTGGCTCGAAGGGCGGCGTCTCCCATAATTCCAGCGGCTCGGGCGGCTGGACATCGTAATGGTTATAGAACAGCAGGGTTTTGTCGTTTTTACCCTTGCGCTCCCCTAAAACGACCGGCGCGCCCTCGCTGAATTTATTGCCGGTGGGCATGATCTCGGCGGTGAAGCCGCGCTTGCGCAGCATCCCGGCGACCAG
>JBDRTP010000286.1:0-18243 GCA_043823965.1 Chloroflexota bacterium | reverse complement strand
AAGCGCTCTAATCCACTGAGCTACAGGGGCAGACGATTCAGCAAAAGGATTTTAATCCAGAATCCAGCAATGGTCAAGAGAAACTTGAATTCACGATTCTCCTCCCGACTTGATGGCCTGTGCGCTCTGAAGGATGTCGTGCGCCGAGCGCAGCGTTCCCTCGCTGACCTCGCCGAGCATCTGCGCCAGTTCGAGCGTGCGCGCCTCGCCTTGCAACCTGGTCACCTGCGTGAGCGTGCGCCCATCCTGGATGACCTTTTGCACCTGCCAGTGGTGGTCGCCAAAAGCCGCTAACTGCGGCAGGTGGGTGACGACCATCACCTGGTGCTGGTGGCCGAGGCTCCATAATTTCTCGCCGACGACACCGCCGACGCGCCCGCCAATGCCCTGGTCAATTTCGTCGAAGATGAGCGTGGGAACTTGATCGGCGCGCGCCAGGACGTTCTTGAGGGCCAGCATCAGCCGCGAGGTCTCGCCGCCCGAGGCGATCTTCGCCAGCGGTTTCAGACCCTCGCCCGGGTTCGGTTCAACCAGGAATTCGACTTTATCCAGGCCGCGGGCATCGAAGGCCAGGCGTCCGCCGTCAGGCGCAGGCAGGCCTGTCTGCGTGCCACGCACAGGCAGGCCCTCAGGATCGGGGCGCGTCTGGAAATCCACCGCGAAGCGCGCACTCGCCATGCGCAAGTCGTCCAGTTCGATCTCGATGGATTTGCTCAACTGGTCAGCCGCCTCTTTGCGTTTCTTCGAGAGGGACAGGCCCTGTTCTGCCAGTTTGCTCAAGGCTTTAGATTCAACCGCTTCCAACTCGGACAGACGCTCGGTGGCGTGGGTGATGTTCTCCAGTTGCTCCCGGGCATCCGCTGCAAAGGCAATCACAGATTGGATGCTGCCACCGTACTTGCGCTCCAGGCGGTGGATCAGGTCAACTCGCTCCTCGACCTCTTCGAGACGCTTGGGGTTGTACTCGATGCTCTCGAGGTAGTCGCGCAAACCGCGCGCCAAATCGGCCAGGTTCTCCTCCAGATTCGTCGCCTGGCCGGCCAGGGCAGACTGGGTGCCGTCAATCTGGCTCAACTTTGACAGCGCTTGGGCGGACTGTCCGATCAGGTCGGTGGCAGCCAGAGCCTCTGGCGTGCCCTCGTCGAGCACTGTCAGGGCTTGTTGGGCCAGGGATGCCAGCGACTCGGCATTCGCCAGACGGTCACGCTCCTGGCGCAGCTCCTCGTCCTCGCCGGGGCGCAACCTGGCCGCTTCGATCTCATCTGCCTGGTAGGTCAGCAGCTCGGTGCGCCGTTCGGCATCCGCCTGGGCCTGGCGCAGCTCGTGCAGTTCGCGGCGGATATCCTGAAGCCGGTCATAGGTCTCGCGATAAGCGGCCAGCAGTGACTCTACGTCCGCATACCGGTCGAGCAGACCCAGGTGGGCATGGACATCGAGCAAGGAAAGATGTTCCGACTGGCCGTGAATATCCACCAGAAGCTCACCCAGCTCACGCAGGAGAGTCAGGTTGACGGTGCGGCCGTTGACGCGGGCGATGCTGCGCCCCTCGCGGCGCACCTCGCGGCTCAGGGTGACGTAGTCCGGGTCGTCGAGCAGGTCTTCGCGTTCGAGGATCTCGTGCGCGAAGAGGCGTTCGGGGCCGGTCAGTTTGAAGGTCGCCTCCACTCGCGCCAGGTCCGCATCCGAGCGGATAACCGTCAGATCGGCGCGCCCGCCCAGGATCATCTCGACCGCGTCCATAATGATGGATTTACCTGCACCGGTCTCGCCGGTAAATATTTGCAAGCCCGGTCCGAATTCCAGTTCGAGGCGGTCAATGATCGCAAAATTTTGAATGCGCAGTTCGGTGAGCATATTTATCCATGCGTAGTGACGACTTCGCGAAGCACCCCTTGCGGGTCAGTCGTTGCTACTTAAAGATCTGGATCCCAGACAGGCGGGTGTAAACGATTGGCGTGGCGGTGACCAGGAAAATGCCCTGGAAAATGATGCCGAAAATGCTCAATGTGATCAGGTTCAAAAGAATTACCGGCAATGCGCCCAGCACGACCGCCGCGGCGACGGTGATGAAAAGAGCGCGCGCCCGGCGCTTGCTGGTGACGAAGCGCGTTGCTTCGGCGATAATCGCTCCAGCGCTGGGCGCCGCGACGATGATGATAAGCCAGGCAAAAAAGCCGGCCACGCCGCTGATCAGGCTGACGAACAGGCTGGCCAAGAGCGAGAGGAAACCCGCCGTGACGAATCCCAGCACGTAATCATACCACCGGGCGGTTTCGAATATCTTTTGCTGGCCGCGCACACATTCCTTGCAGCGGTAGCCGGTCGGCGTGCGCACGGCGCACTTGGGGCAGATCGGTTTCTCACAGCGGTTGCAGCGCAGGGTGGTTTCGACAGCCGGATGATTGGCGCAGTAGAGCGGCGAGGCGTTTTCTGTCATCTTGGCAGGCTTACCGAGTAGGTGCTGCGCATGGACGGATTCTGGTTCATGTGCGCGGTCAGGTTGCGATAGAAATAACCCGGGTCACTAAAGCGGACGAATTTTGCGCCGTAATCGCCGGCGCGCACCTCAACCCGGTCGTTCTCGGCCAGACGGATGGGAGCCTGTCCGTCCACGCACAGGACGGCATTGCCATCCCCCTGGATGGTGATGCTGACCGATGAGCCTTCCGAGAGGACGACGCCGCGATCCACCGAGAGATGCGGGGCGATCGGGACCAGGAGGATGTTGCGCAGCTCCGGAGGCAGGATCGGCCCCCCGGCCGCCAGGGCGTAGGCCGTCGAGCCGGTCGGGGTGGCTGCGATCAGACCGTCGGCAACGTAGGCAGTCAGCAGGCGCCCGTCCACGCTGGTAGACAGGCGCAACGGACGCACATATTGTCCGCGGCAGACCACGGCTTCGTTCAGCGCGTGCCAGTTCCCCAGCGATGTGTTTCCCCGCCAGTGCTCAGCGCGGATCATCATGCGATTCTCGATCCAGGACTCACCTTTCAGGAGTAAGTCGAAGGTCGCACGCCATTCATCGCGCTGGATCTGGATTAGAAAGCCCAGCCTCCCCAGGTTGACGCCCAGGATCGGCACATCCCAGGGCGCACACAGATGGGCGGCGCGCAGCAGCGTGCCATCCCCACCGACCGCGATCAGCAGGTCAAATTCAGCGTGCTGAACCCGTTCCCGCAGACTGGCTTCGTCCAGTGTGCCGGAGAGGGCGGTCAGGCCGCGTTCTTGCATGTGCGCGGCCATCGCATCCGCCTCGTCAATCGCTTCCGCCATTTGGGGATGGGCAGCCACCACGATACGCTGGGGCATGAAAGGGGTTGAGGCCATGATAAATTATTATACCCTGTGCGCAGCACCCTTCGATGAACTCAGGGCAGCGCCTACTCGGTAGGGCCGGTTTCCATACCGGCCTGGCGGGTAAACTCCCTTCGGGGGTGCTTCGCGAAAACCTGCCCTACGATAATCTTTGTTCACACACATTGCGGAAGCCGCAACGAGCGCAACGGTGGGCTTCCTCATGCGAGCGCCCCACGTTGGCGCGGTGTTCGTCGCGGCGCATATTGACGAGATTATCCAGCAAGACCGCTTCCAGTTCGGGGGTGTAATCAACGGCGAAATCGCGGCCCGGATAGTGAATAATGCCATACGGCGGGCGTTTACCCATCGTCTTATGAACCAGCAGGCAATAGGCGGCTACCTGGAAGATGTGCGAATCGTAAGGCGCCTCCGGCGCCCTCCCGGACTTGACCTCCACCGGGATGATCTGCCCATTCTGCTCCACCAGGTAATCCGGCTTGCCGGTCAGGCCCAGGTTGGGGTCATAGAGCGGCTTCTCGACCGCGCCCCAGTCGCGTGTGTCAATGTAGATGACGCGTCCGCCGGGCAGGCCGGCGGCGCGGCGCTGGCGCGAGGAGAGCCAGAAGAGGGCAAGAGCGAGCAGGAGGAAGGCAAGGGCAAGATAGAGAGCAGTCATCAGTGAGCAGTGACCAGTGATCAGTGATCAGTAATCAGTAATCAGTAATCGACATGAGTTCCGCCCGGCATCAGATGATCCGCGCCGTACAAAAAGCCACCAGCAGGGCCAGCGCGGCCAGCAAGAGGATCAACGCCAGCGTGCGCGTCAGCCCGGCTGCCATTACACTCCGCCCATGGGCGCGATGGAGTTCCGTCCCGGCGGTCAGTTCGGCCTGATTCTCCGCCTCCCAGCCTTGCCTCCGGTACCACCAGGCGCGGGCGCAATAGATGTACGAACCAATCTCAGAAGCGCGGATAGGGTGCATACTGCTCTTTTAAAAAACAGTCCTCGACCGTGACCAACCGTATCCCTTCATTCGCAGCCTGTTCCTGCACTGCGGGGGTAAAGCCAGATTTGGCAAACAGAAAGTACAGCGCGCTGTTCCAGCGGCCGGTTTCCAATAAGGTTTGCGCCTTGCTTTTCAGGTCCTCCAGAACATCGCTCCCCACCGCATTGGCAGACCACTTGCACTCCCCGACCAGGAGCGCCTTCTCGTTATCGCTCACGGCGACAACGTCCATCTCGCCGCTTTGATCCCACCAGGCACCTATCCGCTCCGGCAGGAAGGGCAAACTTCCCTTACGAGCCAATCGTGCGATGTATGCTCTTGCCGCTTGCTCGAAAGCATAACCGACGAACTGGTCAAAGGTCGGACGCACGCGCTGCGCAAGAATCCCATCGGCCATACCCAAATCCAACGAACTCTGATAAGGGTGAACGTACCGAAACCAGAAACGCAGAAAAGGGTCGGCGATATGGTAGATGCCTTTTTTACTTTTTTCGGGCTGGCTTTCCGTGGCTGGGACGCTGCGATAAACCAGACGCATCTGCTGGAGGAGATCCAGGTAGCGGGCGGTAACTGGACTATCGCCGACACCGGCTCCCAGGGCGATTTCGTTCAGACGGGTGCGCCCCTGGGCGATGGCGCGTAGAATGGAGAAGTAGTTGCGCGGCTCACGCAGTTCCTCCAGGAGCAGCAGACGCGGTTCAGGATAGAGCAGCCCCTGCACGTCCAGGATGTGCCTGCGGATGTTGGCAAAAATATCCACCTGATCAGAGAAGGCTGTCAAATAATAAGGCATGCCTCCCAGCACAGCCCAGGCTTCGATCTGTTGAGCAGGCGTGTAGTTGGGAAAGAAGGCCGGCACCGCCGGCAGTCCAAGGGATTCGAGCAGCAAACTTCCGCTTCGACGGCCATACAGGGGAGCGTTGTACCCCATCACCTCAGTTTCCATCATCCCAATGTAAGAGCCACACAGGATCAGGAGAACCTGCGAATTTCGCAGCGTTTCATCCCACACTTTTTGCAGAATGGAAGGGATTGCCTTATTCCCCCCAATCAGGTAGGTAAATTCATCCAGCACCACCACCGGGCGTCCGGGCAGTTCCACCAGAGCGCGCAAGGCGGCTTTCCTTCGCAAAATGCTCGCAGCAGTTCCGTTTTTCCGACCCGCCTGCGCCCGTAGAGGATGAACAGTTCTGCCCGCCCCGTTGCATAGAGGTTCTCCAATTGCGTCAATTCGGCTTCACGGTTGATGAACATGGCATTTCTTTTCCTGGAAAATACAAATCGTGATTATTATAATCCAGATTTGTAAGTTTGATAGTTAAACTTGTTGGAGAGACGAGACCATTGCCCACCAGATTAGAGTGTTCATTCCCCGTGAGGGGACTGAAACACGAAGACCTCCGAGGTCTTGAAGACCTCGGAGGTCTGGCCGCCAATCGCGCGGCAGGCCGGCCAGGTCGAGCAGATTCAGCAATTGCTGATCTGATACTTGACAACCGCCATACGCTAATATACAATGTATATGTAAATAATATCGCGGAGCCGTGATGAACCGACGCATCGAAAGCTTTTTATGGCTGGATTGGGTTGTAGAGAAAATCGAGGAGAAGCATGGCGTGACTCCCGAAGCAGACCGCCGCTATTACCAATACAAGTGAGGTGTAATATGGCTAAGATTCCAAAATTCACTAATGAACAGGAAGAAGCTGAATTCTGGGCAACGCATGACGCTACAGAATTTTTGCAGGATACTCAGCCAGTGGATATGACTTTCACCGATGCCCGCCCTCAAAAAACCCAGATAGCTATTCGATTTGACCCGAATACACTCAGGGAATTAAGAGCCATTGCTCAACGAAAAGGCGTTGGGTATCAGACACTGATTCGAATGTGGGTGATGGAACGGCTTACGCAAGAACATGTGTAATTGCCCAGCAATTCTCAATTTGAATAGCGAAAAAAGTGTGAAGTTGAAAAAGAACAAGCAAATTCTGCTTTCTGCTTATGCTCTCCATATCTGATCTGATCCATCTCCCCTACACCCCCGACCTGACCGAAGGCGGCATCGCTTACGCCTGCCGTTCGCTGGCCTACACCTACGACCGCATGGGCGGCTCGCCGCTCGACCGTCTGCGGCGCATCGTGGGCGGCGTGGCGGTGGAACTGGCCTTTCGGCGTTATCTTTCGGGACAATCCATACCTTTTGATGTGATGAGTGCGACGCCCTTCACCGACCCGGATCGCTACGACGTTTCGCTCGGCGGGCACCGCTGTGACATGAAAAGTTTTCTCGTCACCCGCCGCAGACAGATTAGCCTGGTGCGTCAGAACCCGGCACTGGTTCTGCAAACCCCGGCGCTTGTCCCCCTCGACCAGTTCGCCGCCGAGGGACACACCGCCCGGGACTTGTACCTGTTCGCCTTCCTGCTGGCCTTGACCACGCCTTCGCAGGAAGATTTACAAAGAGCCATTATCGCCAGGCAGTCGCTTTATCTCATTCATCCCCTGCCGGAAGACTGGGCCAGGCCCAAACTCTGGCTGCCGCTCGAAAAACTGGCCTTGAAGAGCGAGTGTGAGCAGCCCATCATCATCGAGATCGGCGGACAGGATGCCGAGCGCAACTTCGTCACCGCCACGCTGGAACTCCCGACTAAGCAGCGCGTGGCGGTGGAGCAGGCCTTTTGCAGCCTCGCCTACATCCACGCGCGACGCAGGCCCGAGGTCCGGATCGGCATCCACAGCCCGATGCGCGGCGAGCCGTACCTCGTCCAGCCGCACGAATGGGGCAATATCTGGGTATACGGCCTGTCCATCCTGCTGACCGGTTACCTGACCCACGAGGAGTTCCGCCGCCGCGCCAGCCTGCTGCCGGTGGGAAGCCGCGTCTTCCAGTACGCCCGCACGCGCACGAAGAACCTGTCCGTGCCGATCACCGAATTGCAGCCGCTGGGGAATCTCTTCGAGCGCGTGCGCGAATGGGAGGCGGGTAAATTATGTTCTGCTCCCGCTGAAAGCGGAAGATCTGCAATTGTCGAGCGGTAAAACGATGCGCAGCACCTACTCGGTATAAAAGGCGCGGTCGAGCATGGTCAGTTTGAAGATGCTGGACGAGGGCTTTATCCTTCCAGCGGAGGCATCAGATAACCCAAACCAGAACGGGTGACTATGTGCCTGGGCGAGTGCGGATCCTCTTCCACTTTCTGCCGCAGACGGGCGATGGTGACCCACAGGATTTCTTTATCCGAACGGTATTCCGCCCCCCAAACGCTTTCCAGGAGTTCTTCAGCGGCGAGGATCTTGCCAATATTGTGTGTGAACTGGAGCAGGAGGCGGTACTCCGTCGCCGAAAGGTAAATGGGGTGCTCAGCGCGCCAGACTTCGGCGCGGGCAAGATCAATCTTCAGATTGCCATGCGTGAAATAACGATCCTGTCCGGTTGCGGATACCTGGGCGCGCCGCAGGACGGCCCGCACGCGTGCCAGCAATTCCATGATCGAGAACGGCTTTACCAGGTAGTCATCCGCGCCGACATCCAGACCGTGGACGCGGTCTTGTTCCTCGCCCTTGGCAGTCAAGATGATGATCGGCACGTTAGAATATTGGCGGATGCTCTGACAGACTGAAAATCCATCCATCTGCGGCATCATCACATCCAGCACGATCAAGTCCACCGGATTGGCTGAAAACATCTCGATGGCCTCTTTCCCATTTTGAGCCGTGATGACCTCATAGCCATCCGTACGCAGGTTGGCTTCCAGCAAACGAAGATAGCGGGGTTCGTCATCAACGACCAAGATGCTAGTAGGCATGATAACCTCCATTTACTGAGAAATTACTTGCTTAGCCGTTGGATGCTGGCGGACAGGCAAATCAATGCGGAAAGCTGTCCCTTTGCCAGGCGCGGTCTCGACCGAAATCTGGCCGTTATGGGCCTGGAGGATCTGCCGGCAAATGAAAAGTCCCAGCCCAGTGCCCCGTTTACCGGACTGTGCGGGGACGCGATAGAAGCGCTCGAAGAGGAAAGGTAAATGCTCGGAGGCGATACCCGGTCCCCGGTCCGCGAATGTGACGGTAAGACGGTCGCCCAGATTACGTAAAGTAATGCTGATATTCGAATCCGGAGCGTATTTAAAGGCATTTTCGAACAAATTCTCGAAGACCTGCGCCAGCCGGACGGTATCAGCCTGGATCGGAGGTGAAATCGCTAAGTCCAAATCCACTTGTGCGCAGCACCCTTCGATGAACTCAGGGCAGCGCCTACTCGGCAAGGATTTGTCGTGCCCTTTGAGCCGCAAGACCACATCCCGGATGAGAGAATCCAGGCGCACAGGCTGAAAATCCATGCTCATCATGCCACTCTGTAAACGGGCTGAATCGAGGAATTTATCAACCAGCGTCATCAAATGATCGGTTTCTTCGTCAATAATGGTTAAAAATTCCCGCTGGGTCTCCGCGTCCCAGGTTGTATCTGAACGCAGCAATGAGGTGGCATAGCCCTTGATAAAACCGAGAGGGGTATACAGATCATGAGAAACAGTGGACATAAAATCATCCTGCAATTGCGCCCGATGGCGGGCCTGTTCCAATTGGGCAATATTCTCACGCAGCAGGCGCCATTCAAGAATACGTGACACCTGGCTGGCGGCCAGTGCGGCCATTTGTATCTGGGCGGTTGTATATTCCGGCCCCCCAAAGCGGATGAAAATCAGGGCGCCGGCGCCGCTATACATAAAGAACGGCAAGCCGAGCAAGTAAGGCATCGCAACGCGGTCTTTCGAAGCCTGGATGGCCGCTGAATCTTGCAGGATCTTTCCGGCTGAGATGACCTGGTTGGCAATGTTTTCACCCCAGGCGGCATCTGCTTCTGCTTTTCTGCCTCGGCCAACGGCGCGTGCATATGTGACCTCTGGAATGTCTTTCTGTTTATCCGTAAGATAGACAACCAGATTGTCGAATACAAATTCTTTCCGCATGGTCAGGATCAGCGAATCCAGCGCCGCCTTCCAATCTTCCAGGGCGATGGTTTGGTTGATCGCGTTCAGGTGGTCGAGCGTTTCCTTTTTCATGCGTCTGTTTCCTTAGATCAGGAAGATTTCCCGGCTGTCAGGAGCGTAAACCTGAAGGTCGAGCCTTTGCCTTCATCGGATTGTACATCCATCACGGAGCCATGCGCATCCAGGATTTGCCGCACCAGCGCCAGGCCCAGTCCGGTACCGCCATAACGTCGCGTGGGAGAACCATCCAGCTGATGGAAAGGCTCGAACAATTCATGCAGGCGACCTTTGGGGATACCGATGCCGGTATCAGTGACCGAGACCTTGACCAAGGTATCCGCCTCGCGCTTGATCGAGAGACCTACCTTTCCCCCAGCAGGGGTGAACTTGATGGCGTTATCCATCAACTGAAGGATAACCCAGGATATCTTCTCCTCGTCTGCCTTGACGAGCGGCAGGTTCGGCTTTATTTCTGCATTCAAAGTGATATTACGGTCAAGCGCTTTTGGATTGGAATAGTTGAGAATGTCGGCAGCGACCTTATTGAGGTTGACGGTTGTCAGGTGCAAGGTCAACTCACCGCGCGCAGCCTGCGAGAACAAGATCAAGTTATCAATCAGGCTCTCCAGCCGCGTCGTGGCGCGCTGACTGACCTGGAGCGCATTTTTCTGTTCTTCGTTCAACGGACCAAGCGATTCATTTACCAGTAGTTCAATATAGCCTTTTACATGGGTCAATGGAGTGCGCAGTTCGTGTGAAATATTGGCAACGAAATTATTCTTCATTTGGTTGAGCTCTGAAAGTTTGCGTAAGGCAAGCTGCAGCTCAGCGGTACGTTCCTGGACGCGACGCTCCAGGTAACGATTGGCATCTTCCAAGGCATTCCGAAGTTGGATGATCTGTTCTGTGATCGCCTGATCCAGGGTCGGGCGATCTATCAAGCCTAATTCCAGCAAAGTCTCGCCCAGCAACCCGCGTTGGGTCTTATCCTGCTTCTTATGCTGGTACGCCAGAGCCTTTTTTAGATCCTCCGCGCGAACATGACCCTGCTGAATCAGGTACTCACCCAAGCGAGGCACTAAAATTTCAGGCGTCAGATGTGGTTGAGCCATTTTCATCTATTCTTTCAATAAACGCCCCAGTAGCGCATCCAATTCCTCGTTAGAGTAATAATGGATGGTCAGCGTCCCGCCTTTTCGTCCGGCGCGCAGCAAGACTTTCGTCCCCAGGCTGATGCGCAGGCGTTCTTCCAGTTCCCTTACTTCTGGCGGCGGTGCGGGCTTTGGCACTGAGGGCGGGCGTTCGCCGGCCAATTTGCGCACCAGTTCTTCCGTTTGGCGGACATTGAAATCCTGTGCGAGGATTGTGTGTAAGGCTGCCACCTGCGCATCCGGCGTAGGCAAGGCAAGCAAGGCACGCGCGTGCCCTGCGCTGATGCGCCCCTCAACCAGCGCATTCTTCACGGCATCCGGCAGCTTGAGCAAACGCAGGGTATTGGTCACCGCCACGCGGCTCTTAGCGACACGCTGGGCGATATCTTCGTGCGAGAGGCTGAAGTCCTCAGACAATTGGCGATAAGCCTCGGCCTCCTCCAAGGGGCTTAAGTCGGCGCGTTGGACATTCTCGATCAGGGCCAGTTCCAGCCGCTGTTGGTCGGTGGCCGGGCGCACGATGACGGGCACGCTGGAAAGCCCAGCCTGCCTGGCAGCCTCCAGGCGGCGCTCGCCAGCGATCAAGGTGTACTGGCCGCTCGTTTCGATAGGAGTGACAATCAACGGCTGCAAGACGCCGTGTTCTCGTATCGAAGCCGTCAACTCGCCCAACTCCTCTGCATCCATATCCCCGCGCGGCTGGCGTGGATTGGGAGAAATGTGATTGACCGGAACGTAGGTGATGTCACCCTCCGCAGGAGTATTTTCACCCCTGGGGATCAAGGCATCCAGTCCACGACCAAGTCCTGATTTTTGAGGCATATTACACCTTTATCCAGTCAAGTACCCAAATACACGTGCGATTTCATCTAGCTTAACCTTCACATCAGTTGCACTCTCTTCAGGCCTCATTTGCTCCGCAACTCGATAATACTCGTTCTTTTTCAAATCCACCTGCGTCTTTTGGAAGAATCTAGGCAAGATGGCTTTGCTGGCAGGAGTATTATTTAGATATTCATGTTGATCTAAGGGATTGCGATAAACCTCGCCCGGCAACAACTCATCTCTGAGAAATGTATCACCCGCAGACGCAAATAATGGGCCATTCTGGGCCTCAACAAATCTAAAAAGAGTAGAAGGATGTATCAGATAATTCTCAGCCTCATAGCGCGTCCAGCGACCGATGGCCAGGCCTTCTGCAATTACTTCACGGTCAGGTAGATTTCGATCGTCTCCGTCGAGTAACAAGTATCCTGGAATGCTGGGCTTTATTGCACGCAGGGCAAAGAAATGGGCGCGCGCTTCTCGGGGATGACTACCTTGATTGCTATGCCAAAAAGGTGTTTCAACAAAAAAACGATAAGCAGGGTGATGCAAAATTTTAGCCCAGGTACGCAGTAAATTGAAATCTGTTTCCCCCTCGAGGTAAAGCACGCCCTTTGATAGTTCAGCTAAGAGAATATCCATTGCGGTAAGTCGCTTGAGCGCTTCGCGGACCTGGTCGCGTTCAGTGTCAGCTATTAGTAGATGCGGTTGGCGATAAAACGATAAGATTCTGTCAGGGCTTGTGTCCTCGATTATTATCTCAGAATGAGTAGCTATAATTAGCTGGCATTTTCTTTCAAATGCGATGTTCTGTAATTGATTGTAAATTTGCCTCTGTAAAATAACATGCAAGTGTGCATCAGGCTCATCCAATAGTAGAATTGTGGCGGGTCGAGCGTAGAAGAAACCCAAAAGCAATAACACTTGATGGAAACCACTTCCAGCACTGGAAATATCTAAAATTGGCAGTCCATCTTTGCCTCTCCCTTGGGGAAGTCCTCGAATATATTCACAATTGATAAATGGTCTTCCCTCGTATTCGGGAGGCAATAACCGGTAGCCGAAGATTTCCTCCACTCGAGAGCATAAATCTTCCCAATCGTTTTTATCTTCTTTTTGATAAACTTCCAGTAGTAAATTTCTTAAAATATCCCCCGGCTTGCCTTGCCCAATCAACAAGTCTTGATAAGGGTGATCATAGCGTGTTTCCTCGACGCCAATTCCAGAAAATGGTGGGACATGAACGACCGATAGGTTTAGAGCAGCCGATGGAATATTGTCTATTTGCGCTACTGGCGGTTTTACATAAATCAACTCACTGTTTTGGTAATGAAATTCAAAAGTTAATTTCCAGGGGTTATCATTCTCTTCCCGTCCACAGAGTGTAATTTCCAAAACGCGTGGCTGACCTGGCCGTTGACCTTCATCTAGCTCATCTCGTTTAAGAGCAGTCGACGCATTAGTCCACAATTGTTTCAACTCACGAAGTGGTATTGCCGTAAAATCTTTCCTTGTTATTGGCACTCCAGTTCGTTGCCTCGCTTTTGATGTTGTGTCAGGGCCTCTCTCAGCCTTCCACTTCTGAAGGGCCATATTCCAAACAGCAATGGCTTGCAAAAGAGTTGTTTTCCCAGAATTATTCGGACCAGCGAGAACAACATGTTGGCCAAGGTCGAATTTTTGGTTTTCAAACAACTTATAGCTTTTAACATGCACTTGTGTAATCATATTTAACCTCCAACTTCCGATACACTTATCCCATCACCAACCAGCACTTCCCGCGCCAGCGACTCGTAAGCCTTTGCCGCGCTCGATTCGGGCGCGTAGGCAGTAATAGGCAGGCCATAAGAGGGGGCTTCGGCCAGGCGGACGCTGCGCGGGATGATGGCCGCAAAAACCTGCTCGGAGAAATACTTGCGCACTTCGGCCACCACGTCCGCAGAGAGATTCGTCCGCCCGTCGAACATGGTCAGCACCACGCCGCGCACCTTCAGGCCGGGGAAGAGCGCCACACGGACGCGCTGGAGGGTGTGGGTCAATTCACCCAGCCCTTCCAGGGCCAGGTACTCACATTGCACGGGGATGATAACGCCGTCTCGTGCGGCGATCAGGCCATTGACGGTCAGGAGTCCGAGCGAGGGTGGGCAATCAATCAATATGTAATCGTACTTCTCGATTATAGGCGCAAGTGCATTCTTTAGCCGGCTCTCACGTCCCAGTTCGCTGACCAGCTCTACTTCTGCACCGGCCAAATTGGGTGAGGATGGCAGGAGCGACAGTTTCAAACGTGGATTATGCAAGATGTGCGCTGAGGCTGGCGCGCCGTCCAGCAGGACATCGTAGGTGCCGCCCTTGACAGAACGTTTGTCTACACCCAGACAGGAGCTGGCATTGGCCTGGGGGTCAATATCCACAATCAAGACACGCTGACCGAGGCTGGCCAGGTAGGCGCCCAGGTTGATGGCGGTGGTCGTCTTCCCTACGCCGCCTTTCTGGTTGGCTAATGTGTAAACGCGTCCCACTAAAATACCTCCACCAGGCAGGTTTGAATTTCCTCTTGAGTCGGGGTGCCTTCCAGCCCAGGCCGCGTGACCGAATAAGCCGCCAGCCGTGTCGCGAAGCGGGCCGCCTCCCACGGATCACGCGTGGTGTACAACCTGAAGAAAAAGGCGGCGGCGAAAATATCCCCCGCGCCGGTCGCATCCGCCTCGGGCATGGCCGGGGCCCGGAAACGGCGCAAGTCACCATTCCAATACAGGCGCGCCCCGGCTGGTCCTTCTGTCACCGCCAACACGCGGCAGGCAAGCGCCATAGCCTCGATCTGGCCCTCATCACCTCCCACGTCTTCGATGCTGATCACCGCCGCAGCAGCCTTCGAGAGAGCCGTCTGCGCTTCTGACCAGACGCAAGGTATCACACGCCCGTCACCATCCCAGGTACGCAGCCAGCCCTGCGGGGTCAAGCCAAGCATGGCCGGCGAGAAACCCTCCCCAAGCAGCGGACTGACTTCTTGGGCGATTGGGCCGATGTGCAAGATCGGCGCTCGTCGCCATTCTGGCGGCACATGCTCAAGGTCAATACGTGGTGCGGTTCGATGGATGTATTGGATTCTGCCCCCCGGTATGTAAACATTCTCGAAGGTTGTGGTATGCGTGCTGGGAATCGTGAAGAGGGTTATCCCGTCCGTCCCGGCCAGCGGACCCAGAGGCAGCTCACCTCCCCAGGCCGTAACCACGCCCACGCGTAGACCCAGAGCACGCGCCGTCAAGGCAGAATAAGCAGCCGTACCACCCAAGCGCGAACCTTCAGGGGTGAAATCCCGTGAAAGGTGGCCGATGACAAGGTAATCCACCGCTTCGAGCGGAACCAGATTGAGCATGGATAAATTATACCTGAGGAGGGGAAAGGAAAGCGTAAAACGTATGACGTAAAGAAAGAACCCCTCTCATGTTGGAGAGGGGCTATGAGTGAAGAACTACCTTGTTACTTTTTACTCATTACTTTTTACTTGAACTACTTCGGAAGGATGGTAACCTTGCGCAGCGGGTCTTCGCCGATGCTCCGCGTGGTCACCTCGGGGTGGTCTCGCAATTCCAGGTGGAGGATGCGCCGGTCGCCAGCCGACATGGGTTCCAGCACCTGCCGCCGGCCGGTTTTAACCGCCTGGTCGGCCATCTGGCGGGCCATCTTGCGCAACTGGACTTCGCGTCGCGTGCGGTAACCTTCCACGTCCACGACGATCTGCACCCAATGCGCTAATTGTTTGCTAACGATCAGGTTGACGATATATTGCAGGGCGTTCAGGATTTCTGCACGACGGCCGATCAGGATGCTCAGGTCGTCGCCGTGGATGTTCACGCAGACCGGCCGTTGGCCTTCCTCATCCGGCTCGCCATAGCGGGTCGAGAGTTGCGCCTCGATTTTCATTTTCTCTAGAAGCTCGCGCACCGTCTTCTCTGAAATGCTGAGTAGTTCATCCGTCTCAGCAGAGGTGGCAGGCCGTCTCGCCCCGTCATTCGTTGTCACGGCGGGCTCCCGGCCCGAACGGGGGATAGGTTCTGGTTCAGGTGCAGGAGCTGGCTGGCCTGTCGAAGGCCTACCGGTCGCAGGTTCAGAGGCCCCCGCTTTAATCGTCAGGCGGACACGTACCTGGCGACCGCCAAGACCAAAGAGGCCACGACTGCCAGTGTCCAGCACTTCCACATCCACGGCTTCGGCGGGCAGGTTGAGCTCCGCCAATCCTTCTGCTACGGCTTCTTCAACCGTCGGAGCGATCTTTTCCAGGGTGGTTCGTTCGTTCATTTCGACTTCGGAGCCTCTTTCTTCGCGCCGGGGAGCAGATTCCGCCAGTTGACCTTGCCCAACAGGGCATATTGCAGAATGCCGACCAGGTTGCTGGCAATAAAGTAGATTGAAAGACCAGAGGCGAAGGTCAGCGCGAAGTAACCTAGCAAGAAGGGCATATACATACCCATCATTTTACCCATCATCGCGCTTTGGTCGCCAGGGTTGGCTGGGGGCGGCATGGTCAGTTTGGTCTGGACGTAGGTGGTCAGGGCAACAATGATGGCTAGCGTCGGGTTAGGAATGCCGCTGGTCAGGAAGGGCAAGAAGATCTTTTCTGGCGCTTGTCCCAGATTCATCCACAAGAAATGACTGTTCAGTGGAAGCAGGGCCGGGGTGTCGAAGACAGCGTACACGCTGCGAGTGAGGGTGAGCAACTGCAGCGGAGAAGCCACCAGGGCACGCATAATGCTCTGGTACAAGCCAAAGATGATCGGTAGCTGGATCAAAGTCGGCAGGCAGGAACTAAAGGGGCTGACGCCAAGCTCCTTGTAAAGCTTCATCTGCTCCTGGGACAGTTTTTCCTTATCACCCTTGTATTTCTTCTGGATGTCCTGCCATTTCTTGGATTGCTGCATTTCTTGCATTGCCTGGCTGCTCTTGATCTGCTGTGCCGTGAGCGGATGAGTGACCAGCCGGATCAAGATGGTGAACAGGATAATCGCCAGGCCGAAATTCCCGCCGAAGATCTGATAGATCCAGAGCAGAACGTTCGTTAGAGGGGTGACAATCAGGGTATCCCACATGTTATCTTTTCCGTTTCTTTATTTCTTGACCGGTGTGAAAGCCCACTTCTGGGTACCGGTCTGATCCAGGGCAATAAGCAGGGACTGGCCTTCCACTGGCGCGACCAGGATCAAGTCACTGCCCGCCACCGGCGCGCCGTACAGTTTACCACTTACGGTCAGATTCCAGGTGTTTTGGCCTTGTGTATCCACAGCATACAGGTTGCCGGCTTCCGTCCCGAACAGGATATGATCGCCAGCTACCAAGGGGGCGCCGAGGATTGGACTGCTCGGTTGCAGGCTCCAGTCTTTTGCGCCAGTGGAGGCGTTCAATGCATAGAAATTGCCGTTCGAGTCGCCGAAGTACAACTCTCCATTGCTAAGAACTGGCGCGGACCAGACAAAATTGCCCGCTGCGAACTTCCATAGCTGCTCACCGTTCGCCGTATCCAGTGCGAATACAGTGCCGCCGAAAGTCATGACATAGAGTTGTCCGTCGCCTCCCAATACCGGCGAGCCAAGGATCGCACCGGTCAGCGTCTTATCCCAAACCAGCTTTCCGGTGCGGGCATCCACGGCGTAAACTTTACGGTCGAGGGAGCCCAAATAGACCCGTTGGCCGTCGGTCACCGGCGTGGCCCAGATCGCCTGCCTGGTCGCGAACTTCCACTGGAATTCGCCTTTCAGGTTGAAGGCATACAGGTTGTAATCTGCATTGGGAGCGTAAATCAGGTCATTGGCGACCAGTACGCTGCCGACCCAGCGATCACGCGCTGCCTCGAACTGCCAGTTGACCTGACCGTTTTGCGGGTTCAGGCTGTAAAGGATATAGTCGTATCCGCCGACAATCAACTGACCATCCGGGGTCAGAACCGGCGCGGCAAAGAAAGATTTCTTGGCATCCGCTTTCTCCGGAAAGCGCCAGACTTCACTGCCGTCTTCCAGGCTCACTGCGTAAACATGAGCAGCCGAGGCAATATAAGCCGTCTTGCCATCCGTGACGACGCCGGGCCAGGAGGAGGGCGTCAGGCCGGTGGCACAGCCACCCAGAAGCAGGCTGGAGACAAGCGAAACCAGGATAAGAAAAAAGATTTTTGTTTTCATGGAGGGAAGTCAATCTCCTATGGAATGGGGTCGTAACCCCCGGGGTTGAACGGGTTACAGCGCAGGATGCGCCAGGCAGCCATCAGGCCGCCCTTCGATGCGCCATATTTGTAAACGGCCTGATAGCCGTAATGCGAACACGAAGGGTAGAAGCGGCAGGTATCGGCTGGCAGGCCGCGTGCAATGGTCATCTGGTACAGGCGGATGAAAGCCAACAAGGCCAGACGCGGCCAGTTACGCGGCGAGCGCGGCAGGTCACGCAAGCGCGACTCGTTCGGGTAATCACGGGGCAGATAAGCTTCAATCGTCATGAGTGGGGGACAAAAGTCCGGCGCGCGTCAGGAGTGCACACAAGGCATCCTGGGTCTGGATCAGGGCGGCGGAGGGGAGCGGTTGACGGGCGATCAGCACCAAGTCGAAGCCAGGGACGATCTTCTGGTAGAGGTTCTGCATCGCGGCCTTGAGCAGACGCTTGGCCCGGTTACGCCGGACCGCATTCCCGACCCTCCGGCCGGCCGCCACGCCGACCCGTACCCCCGGCGCGTCAGACGCCAGGACAAACAACACGACGAGCGGGTGGGCATAAGACTTGCCAGAACGCCACACCCGCTGGAAATCGGCCGCGCGGGTCAGGCGAAAGCGACGCTTCACGCGTGCCTCGAGTTCTCCCTGACTTGACCCGCGATCCTGAGTGCCGCAGTGCATCCACATTCACCGCACTGAGCGCCTTCTACCACCTGACTCGCTTGACGTGGTTGTTGCTGCGGACTGCCAGCCTGGTGCGGCCCTTCAGCCGCCG
>JBDRTP010000285.1:0-23612 GCA_043823965.1 Chloroflexota bacterium | reverse complement strand
GTTCCCGCTATAAGGGTTTTTCCAGTAAAATGTTGGCCGACTAAAAAGGGGTTGCCATACCAAATTTTACCGATCAGAGCATTGTAACCTGTTTCGTTATGGGACATGGGATAGCAGGGATTATCCTGGCTCGGTTTACCTCCTGCTGGGCCGGTGTAATTTTTAAGCCCGCTTTTTCCAGTCCACAAACCCTTGACATAGATAATTTCCACCTGATCGCCAGAATTAACGTACACCCCTGTATCTTGCCATCCTTTCGCGGCAAACACCTCAAATGGGACTGAAGAATATGGCGTACTGGTTGGGAGGAGTTGCGTGGCAGTTGGGGAGAGTTGCGTGGCAGTTGGGGGTATTAAAATTGAATCTGCGAGTTGGGGAAAATAGAACCAAATAATGAGTGCAACTCCAATCCATAGCAGAAACACGATTGAGATCAGCAACCATCTTCTAAGTATTGAAAAGCCACCATTTCTGTTGTGATGGTTAGATTGAGGCAATTTCTGGCTCCTCCCAGTCTTCTCCGGCTGAAAATAAGGTCATTTCATGCATGACAACCTCTGACCGCTTTGAAAGAGGTAATGCGTCTGGTTAAGAGAACCCTGGCCGGCATCCCTTTTTAGGTGATTACATCGTCGGTGAAGGGGTCGCCCCGCTCTTGTGATTCCAGTGTGATCTCGTGTTCATGCGCGATGATCAAGGCACGATGCAGGACGGCGGATAGATTTCCCTTGCAATGCCAACGAGAGAAAAGGTAGGGAAGGATCAGCTTGCGTTCCTGGGTATTGGGTTTGAAAAGGACGGGGAAGTTTGCGATCCTGCCGAAGGCCTACTCGGCGGGTTCCTTCAAAGGGTTTCTCTGCCATAGGTCACTCCATGATACCAGGAGATTATACACAATAGATTACCGGGCGCATAGCTCACTTCAACCGCCAAACAGTAAAACTTTTGGTAATGGAAAAGGTTGAAATTGCCAAGGCGGGAGGAGAAAACAAAATGCCTGCTGAATGGCAGGCTAATGAAGGAGAAATTGCATCCTTTTCCCAATCCCAAATGGATGAGTCCACTGCAAAAAGGCATTTACCACGAAGTCACAAAGGCACGAAGTTTCATTATCAGTAATCTTTGTGCCTTAGTGACTTGGTGGTAAAACGGTGTTTTTTCAGTGCAGGCATGGATACAAAAGCAGAGATGAGTGGCGAGGGAGAGATTTGAACTCACAACCTAGGGATTATGATGCCCTTGCTCTGCCATTGAGCTACCTCGCCAGCGGCGTTGATATTACTATGGGGTGAGAGTTTTGTCAACGATTCATGCTTCAATTCAAGATTTACGGGTTGAATTACCACCTCAGGCCTACTCGGCAAAAATCAAAAATTAGCCCTTGCTTTTTATCTATAGAATCATTATAATGTTTGTTTGCATATCTATCCTGCCCCTATTGTCAGGGGGGTAATACATACGTCAGTGTATCGTATTGATCAGGTCCCCAAAGTTCAGGAGTAATAAATGGCATCTGTCCTGCCCCGTAAAAATTACGCGCGTATCCCGGTTTCGTTAGACCTTCCGAACCTTATCGAAGTACAACTGGACTCATTCGTACGTCTTAAGAAAGAAGGGTTGGGGGATCTCTTCCACGAAATTTCACCTATCGAATCATACAATAAGGGAATGAAATTATACTTTCCCAGCCGCAGCCCCGAAGCGCAGCAGTGGGGGTTGAAGTATTGGTTTGGTGAGCCGAAACATTCCATGGAGGAATGTGTCGAGCGCGACCTGACCTACGCCAGCCCATTGTACGTCTCGGTCTTGCTGGCTGGCCCAGACGTCCCCGAGCCGATCAAACAGGACATCTTCCTGGGCGATTTCCCCGAGATGACCGACAAGGGAACATTCATCATCAACGGCACCGAACGTGTTGTCGTCTCGCAGTTGATCCGTTCCCCGGGTGTTTATTTCGAAGCGCCCACCGAACGGGCAACTGGTCGCCCTTTGGCGATGGCCAAACTCATCCCCGACCGCGGGGCATGGATGGAGTTCGAAACCCGCAAGAGCGACTACATTATCCTGAAGTTCAACCGCAAACGCACCGTGCCCATTACGGTCTTCCTGCGTGCGCTGTCGGTGGTCAATGACGGTAGTGGTGAGGAGATCTTGACTGCCGGTACGGACGAGGAAATCCTCCGCTTGTTCCAGGATGTGGATAACAATCCGGAACGGCTTTTCATCACTTCGACACTGCGTCAGGAGCCGGAATGGGACATCTCCGGCCGCCTGACCATCGCCGAAGCCGCGTTGATCGAGTTCTTCAAGAAAATGCGCCCGGGCGACCCGGCCACGCTGGATAACGCTCGCCAGTTCATCGCAGAACAGTTGTTCGATCAGCGTCACTACGATCTGGAACGCGTCGGCCGTTACAAACTCAACCAGAAGCTTGACCTGCATATACCCATACAGCATCGCACTGTGACAAAATCCGATATTGTACGCCTCGTGCGGCGCATGATCCTCATAAACAACGGCATTGTGCCGCCGGATGACATTGACCACCTGGGCAACCGCCGCGTCAAGACAGTCGGTGAGCTGATCCAGAATAAATTGCGTATCGGATTGCGCCGTATGGAGCGCGTTATTAAAGAGCGCATGTCCATCCGCGATCAGGAGCATCTCTCTCCGGTTACCTTGGTCAACATCCGTCCGGTGGTGGCAGCCCTGCGCGAGTTCTTCGGCTCCAGCCAGCTCTCGCAGTTCATGGATCAGACCAATCCTCTGGCTGAGTTGCGCCACAAACGTACCCTCTCGGCCTTGGGGCCTGGCGGTCTCCGGCGTGAGCGCGCCGGTTTTGACGTGCGGGATGTGCACCACTCACACTACGGCCGAATTTGCCCGATCGAGACCCCTGAAGGTCCAAACATCGGTCTGATTGGCCGCTTGGCGTGCTTTGCACGGGTTAATGAGTACGGGTTTATCGAGACGCCTTATCGGCGCGTCATTAAATCAATCTCGTGCACCGACCCGCGTCTGGAAGGCCGCGCCTTACGCGAAGATCTGACCGAAGCCAAGTCGAGTAAGGTGCTCGTCAAGGCAGGTGAACGCATCACAGCCAAGATGCTCAAGACAATTGCCAAGGCTAAACGTGACCTGGCGATTATTCCATACGTTTCGGATGAGGTCGAGTATCTCTCGGCAGATGCCGAGGATAAATTCGTCATTGCCCAGGCCAATGCGCCGCTGAATGAATATCGCGAGTTCGAAAACCCGCGCATTTCCTGCCGCTATCACTCCGGTTTTCTGCTCACAGCCCAAGACAACCTGGATTACATGGATGTCGCGCCGCATCAGGTGGTTGGCATCAGCGCCGCGCTGATCCCCTTCCTTGAACACGATGACGCCAACCGGGCGCTAATGGGTTCGAACATGCAAGCCCAGGCAGTGCCGCTGGTTCGCCCCGAGATTCCACTAGTTTCGACCGGCATGGAATACCACGCCGCCTTCGACTCCGGCCAGGTGATCATTGCCGAGGAAGACGGCGACGTGGTCTCAGTAACTGGTTCTACGATTGTGATGAGCGAGAAGGGCGGCAGCTTGCGCACCTACCATTTGCGCAAATATCAGCGCTCCAACCAGTCCACTTGTATTGACCAACGCCCGGCGGTGGTCAAAGGCCAGGTTATCCATAGCGGCGATATTATCGCCGATTCTTCCTCCACGGAAAGCGGTGAACTGGCCCTGGGACAGAACGTGACCGTCGCGTTCCTCTCGTGGGAAGGCGAAAACTTCGAAGATGCTATCCTGATATCCGAGCGGTTGGTCCAGGAAGACCGTTTTACTTCAGTCCATATTGAAAAGCACGAGATCGAGGCACGCGACACGAAGCTGGGTCCCGAAGAAATCACCCGCGATATTCCGAACGTCGGTGAAGAGGCCATCAAAGACCTGGACGAAGGTGGCATTATCCGCATCGGCGCAGAAGTCAGCCCGAACGATATCCTGGTTGGCAAGATCACGCCGAAAGGCGAGAAAGAGCTGACGCCGGAAGAGCACCTCTTGCGAGCCATCTTTGGCGAGAAATCCAGGGATGTGAAGGATACCTCTCTGCGCATGCCGCATGGCGAGCGCGGCAAGGTGGTGGATGTCAGGGTTTTCACTCGCGAGGAGAATAGCGATCTATCCCCCGGTGTGGACATGATGGTACGCGTCTCGGTGGCGCAGCGGCGCAAGATTACCGCTGGCGATAAAATGGCCGGGCGACACGGCAACAAGGGCGTGGTCTCCAGGGTGGTTCCGGTGGAGGATATGCCCTACCTTGAAGATGGCACACCCGTTGACATCATCCTGAACCCTTTGGGCGTTCCGGGCCGGATGAACATCGGCCAGTTGCTGGAAGTTCACCTGGGCTGGGCAGCCAAGCGATCGGGATTCCGGGCCATCACGCCTGTTTTTGATGGCGCACGAGAAACCGAGATCGAGGCCGAACTGGCGCGAGCATGGATTGTTGATCAGGCCTGGAAAGAGACGGCCGAGGTCGCCTGGAATTGGTTGAAGCAGCAAGAATACAGCGCCAACGAATGCTACGCTCCGGAAATGATCGAAGATGATGACGAAGTACGCCGCCTGTATCTGGAGCAGTGGTTGGGCGGGCGCGGATACGATGTGTACCGCTTTATATCCGATCTAAATTACGCCCGTCACGCCACGGCGAAAGAATGGTTGCGCGACCATGGCTACAATTCCGACACGATCTTATCCGGGCAATTACCTGCGCCCAGCAAGCGCGGGGATTTTGACCAGGAGGCGATCCGTGTCTGCCAGCGAATGTGGCTGCACGATCACGGCATTGAAAACGTGGCTGATGAAGATCTAATAAAACAAGCCCAAGCTCTTATGCTCAAGACCGGCGAGCCGATCCCAACCCTGGGCAAGCAGACGTTACGGGATGGGAAAAACGGCCAACCTTACGACCAGCCAGTCACCGTGGGTGTGATGACCATTTTGAAGCTGCATCACCTGGTCGAGGACAAAGTTCATGCCCGCTCCACGGGTCCATACAGCCTGGTCACACAGCAGCCGTTGGGGGGTAAGGCGCAGTTTGGTGGACAGCGCTTCGGTGAAATGGAAGTGTGGGCATTAGAAGCCTACGGTGCGGCTTATACATTGCAGGAAATGCTCACTGTAAAATCCGACGATGTTCAGGGTCGGGTGAATACATACGAGGCAATTGTCAAGGGTGACCCGATCGAGGAACCGAGCATTCCGGCTTCGTTCCGCGTGCTGGTCAAAGAGTTGCAGAGTCTCGGCCTGGCTGTCGAAGCTGTCAACGATAATAGTGAAGTAATCCGCTTCGGCAAGGATGAGGAAAAAGCCCACCCGCCAAAATACGAGACTGGCCTTCTTGATTTGGGAGAAAAACTGAGAAGAGATAGATAGTTTTTCCTTGACGTGCCTTTAGCGGTATGATAAAATCATCCTTCGTTGCCTAAAAGGGCTGATGCTTCGCACTGCCCCTCTACGTAATAAAGACGAGTGAGGCCATCAGGCGCGTTTGGTGATGGCCTCATTTATTGACAAAGAACGATATTCTTGTAAGGAAATTTAGTTCGGAGGCGAATGTGCCCACAATCAATCAACTGATTCGCAAAGGTCGTCAGTCCAAGAAGGTCAAAAGCAAGGCGCCAGCACTGCTCTATACGCTAAACTCGTATAAGCAGCGTCGTGTTCGTCAGGACAAGGGCGCTCCACAGAAGCGGGGTGTATGCACGGTGGTGCGCACCATGACGCCGAAGAAACCCAACTCGGCTTTGCGCAAGATCGCCCGCGTGCGTTTGACCAACGGCATTGAGGTGACCGCGTATATTCCCGGTGAAGGCCACCAATTGCAGGAACACTCGGTGGTACTGGTACGCGGCGGGCGTGTGAAGGATCTGCCGGGTGTGCGCTACCACATCGTGCGCGGTTCGTTGGATACGACCGGCGTGGATAAACGGCGTCAGGGGCGCTCGAAGTATGGCGCCAAGCGTCCGAAGGAATCATCTGTTTCTAGATAATGGTTGCCAACAGGCTGCCATAATGGAGTATTCGCATGCGACGATCTAAGCCAGAAAAGCGTGAGATCCTTCCCGATGTCCGCTACAACCATGTTATTATCCAAACCCTGATCCACCACATGCTCAAGCGTGGTAAGAAGAGCACAGCCACGCGCATCATGTACGATTCGTTGGATCTGATCAAAGAACGCACCAACGGTAAAAACCCGGTTGAGGTCTTTGACGCCGCGCTCAAGAACGTGGCACCCATGATGGAAGTGCGTCCCCGCCGCGTCGGCGGCGCCACCTATCAGGTCCCGATGGAAGTCCCGTCGTCTCGCCGGACCACGCTGGCGATCCGTTGGCTGCTTGCCTCAGCGCGCACCCGGGCGGGAAAGTCCTTCGCCGAGAAGTTGGCCGATGAATTGATGGATGCAGCCAAGAACGAAGGCTCTTCTATCCGCAAACGAGAAGAAACCCATAAGATGGCAGAAGCCAACCGTGCCTTCTCGCATTACCGCATGTAATTTGCCGACCGCCGAGTAGGCCTTCGGCAGGTTCTTCGAAAGGCCTTCTCGGCGCTACTGGTTCAATAAAAGATAGGATTCTATGGCACGCGTTTATCCGCTGGAACGGTATCGGAATATCGGCATCATCGCTCATATTGATGCCGGTAAGACGACCACAACCGAGCGCATCCTGTTCTACACCGGCAAGACCCATCGCATGGGTTCCGTGGATGATGGCACAACCGTCACGGACTGGATGGATCAGGAGCGCGAGCGCGGGATAACCATCGTTTCGGCGGCGGTCTCGGCAGAGTGGAAGGACTATCAGATCAATATCATTGATACGCCCGGCCACATTGACTTTACGGCAGAAGTACAACGCTCGTTGCGTGTGCTGGATGGCGGTATGGTGATCTTTGACGCTGTTCAGGGTGTGGAGCCGCAAAGTGAGACAGTCTGGCGGCAAGCTGACCGCTACCGCGTGCCCAGGATTTGTTTCGTCAACAAAATGGATCGAGTGGGCGCTTCCTACGAGCGCACGATCGAGTCCATCAAGCAGCGCCTGGGAGCGAACCCGATCGCAATGCAGATGCCGATTGGCATGGAGGCCTCGTTCCGCGGCGTCGTTGACCTGATGCACCAGAAAGCCATTTACTGGGATGATGACTTGGGCAGGGAACCGCGCGAGGCTGAAATCCCACCTGACTTGAAGGGACAAGCTGCCGAGGCGCGCCATACAATGATCGAGAGGATCGCTGAACTCGACGATGACTTGACCCTCAAGTATCTGGAAGGGGAAGAGATCGGCATCCAGGAAATGAGAGCGGTGCTGCGGAAGGCCGTACTCGATAACAAGGCTACACCGGTTTTTTGTGGCAGTTCGCTGCGCAACAAAGGCGTCCAAATCGTCCTGGATGCGGTCATTGATTATCTCCCCTCTCCGGCGGATATCCTGCCGGTTAAGGGCACTGATCCCATCAAGAACGAAATCGTCGAATTACCGGCGCGGGATGATGCGCCCTTGAGCACACTGGTCTTTAAAATCGTGACTGACCCTTATGTAGGCCGCCTGGCGTACTTCCGCGTTTATTCGGGCACCATCAGCCAGGGCCAGATGGTCACCAATTCGACCAAAGGCAAGCGCGAACGCATTGGACGGTTGATCCGTATGTATGCCGACCGTCGTGAGGACATTACCGAAGTCCGCGCGGGTGATATTGCGGCCGTCTTGGGTCTCAAGGATAGCTTTACCGGCGATACCTTGTGTGATAATAAACTGGTCGTGCTCGAGACCATTACCTTTCCTGATCCGGTCATCTCAGTGGCTATCGAGCCTAAGACGGTCGCCGATCAGAGCCGGATGGGTGAGGCGTTAAAAAAGCTGTCCGAAGAGGACCCGACCTTCCGCGTCCGCTCGGACGAGAATACCGGCCAGACCATCATCTCTGGTATGGGTGAACTGCACCTGGACGTGATCGTGGATCGGATGATGCGTGAGTTCCGCGTGCAGGCTAACGTCGGCAAGCCACGCGTCGCCTATCGCGAGTCGATCACGCGTCCGGTGCCGGAAATAAACTACCGTTACATCAAGCAGACGGGCGGTCACGGCCAGTATGGTCATGTCGTCATCTCGCTTGAGCCGGGTGAACGCGGCAGCGGCGTCGTCTTTGAGAACAAGATTGTCGGCGGCGCGATCCCGCGTGAGTACATCTCGGCAGTAGAAAAGGGCATCAAGGAAGCTGCCGAGAGCGGCGTGCTGGCCGGCTATCCGGTCACCGACCTGAAGGTGACGCTCTTCGATGGCTCGTTCCACGAGGTCGACTCGAGTGAAATGGCGTTCAAAATGGCCGCCACCTTTGCCTTCAAAGAAGGCGTTCAGAAGGGTGGGGCGGTGCTGTTGGAGCCGATCATGAAAGTGGAAGCTATCATGCCGGAAGAGTATGTTGGTGATATCATGGGTGGATTGAACGGCCGGCGGGCAGTCATTCGCGGCATGGAACCGCGCACAGGCAATGCTCAGGCCGTCAGCGCGATGGTTCCGCTGGGCGAGATGTTTGAGTATGCCACCGAATTACGCTCCAGTACCCAGGGGCGAGGGGTCTTTTCGATGGAATTTGATCACTACGCGCCGGTTTCCGAATCGGCGGCGAAGGAAATACTTGCTTCCTAATCAATTACCTTTTCATTATTCACTAGAAGGAGAGATCATTCATGGCGAAGCAGAAGTTTGAGCGGACAAAGCCGCATATGAACGTCGGGACGATGGGGCACATAGACCACGGGAAGACGACCCTGACGGCGGCGATCACGAAGGTGTCGCAGATGCTGGGCAAGGCGGAGTACCGGCCATATGACAGCATTGACAATGCGCCGGAGGAGAAGGCGCGCGGCATCACCATCAACATTGCGCACGTGGAATATGAGACGGACAAGCGTCACTACGCCCACGTGGACATGCCCGGACACCGTGACTACATCAAGAACATGATCACGGGTGCGGCGCAGGTGGATGGGGCCATCCTGGTTGTGGCAGCCCCGGACGGGCCGATGCCGCAGACGCGCGAGCACGTGCTGCTGGCGCGCCAGGTGGAAGTGCCGAGCATTGTGGTCTACCTGAATAAGGTGGATCAGATGGACGATCCGGAGCTGCTGGAGTTGGTGGAACTGGAGCTGCGCGAGCTGTTGAGCTCGTACGGCTTCCCCGGCGCCACAACGCCGATCGTGCGCGGCAGCGCCTTGAAGGCGCTGGAAAGCGCCTCGACGGATCCGCTGGCGCCGGAGTACGACAGTATCCGCGAACTGTTGCGGGTGGTAGACGAGTACATTCCCGAGCCGAAGCGCGAGACCGATAAGCCGTTCATGATGCCGATTGAGGATGTGTTCTCGATCAAGGGGCGTGGCACGGTGGTGACGGGGCGCATGGATCGGGGTCTGGTGAAAGTTGGCGACCCGGTGGAGATCGTGGGTCTGCGCGAGAAGAGCATGAACTCGGTGGTGACGGGCGTGGAGATGTTCCACAAGTCGCTGGATACGGGCATGGCAGGCGACAACCTGGGTCTGCTGCTGCGCGGCATCGAGCGCACGGACGTGGAGCGCGGCCAGGTGGTGGCCAAGCCCGGCTCGATCACCCCGCACAAGAAGTTCCTGGCGGAAGTGTACGTGCTGAAGAAGGAAGAAGGCGGCCGCCACAAGGCGTTCTTTACTGGTTACCGGCCGCAGTTCTACATCCGCACGATGGACGTGACGGGCGACATCAGCCTGCCGGAAGGCGTGGAGATGGTCATGCCGGGCGACAACGTCAATCTGACGGTTGAATTGATCGTGCCTGTGGCGCTGGAGCAAGGCTCCAAGTTTGCCATTCGCGAAGGCGGCCTGACCGTCGGCGCCGGCGTCATTACGAAGATATTAGAATAGGTGATGTATGACGAAGCAGAAGATCCGCATCCGCTTGAAGGCCTACGATCATCGCGTTCTGGACCAGTCTGCCAAGCGGATCGTGGAGACCGCTGAACGCAGCGGCGCCCATGTGGTTGGCCCTGTACCCTTGCCAACCAAGATAGAACGGTTTACAATACGCCGCTCGACTTTCATTGACAAAGACTCGCACGAACACTTTGAGATCCGTACGCACAACCGTCTGATTGATGTGCTCGATCCTGATTCAAAGACGATTGACATGTTGATGCGGCTCAACCTGCCGGCGGGCGTGGACATTGAAATCAAGATTTAGTTGGGTAGTTGGGTAGTTGGATAGTTGGGTAGTTGGATAGTTGGGTAGTCTGATAGTCGGATAGTCGAAACTATAAAACTACAAAACTATAAAACTATAAAACTACAAAACTACAAAACTACAAAACCACAAAACTATAAAACTAAAAACGGCAGCGCAAGAATGGTTCTGTTCGTAGGCCCCAAGATGACGAGCGCCGCGACAGACCGATTGACTGTGCTGCGCGGAGATGATGCAGCCTAAGCCCAGGCTGACAGTCTCTCGTAAGGCAAGTTGACAACTTGCCCTACATCATAAAAAAGGAGAAAACCGAGTATGTTGAAAGGGCTGATTGGCAAGAAGATCGGCATGACCCAGATCTTCGATGAGTCCGGTGCGGCAGTTCCGGTCACTCTGATCGAAGCTGGGCCATGTTACATTACGCAGGTACGCCTTCCAGAGAAGGAAGGCTACGCAGCGGTTCAACTCGGATTTGGAGAGGCGAAGCCCAAGCGTCTGACCGGTGGTCAACTGGGTCATCTCAAGAAGAGTGAAGCGCCTCCGCTGCGTTTTTTGCGCGAGTTCCGCATCAAGCTCTCCGAATTCAAGGTTGGCGATAAGCTCACCGTGGATATGTTCGGTCTGGGTGAACGGGTGGACGTGATTGGCACCAGCAAGGGTAAGGGCTTTGCGGGTGTGGTCAAGCGCTACCACTTCAGGGGCGGTCCGAAGACGCATGGCGCCTCTGACCGTTTGCGCGCGCCCGGTTCGAGTTCTGCGACGACGACTCCAGGGCGCGTGTTTAAGGGTACCCGGCGCGCGGGTCATATGGGCAGCGAACGAGTGACCGCTCAGGGTCTGAAAGTCGTGTTGGTGGACGCTGAACGCAATTTGCTCGGAGTGCACGGCGCGGTACCCGGCTCAAAGGGCAGCCTGGTCATGATCAAAGATGCGCGTAAGCAGTAGCAACGCGGCGTGATGGGAGCATAGGTACTATGAAAGTAGATGTGTACAACATGCAGGGCGAGAAGGTCAAGAAGGTTGATTTACCAGCCGAGATCTTCGAAGCCCCGATTAACGTGGATTTGATGCACCAGGCTTACGTCCAGCAGATGGCGAATGCTCGTCTGGGCACCCATAAGACAAAGACGCGTGCCGAGGTATCCGGCGGGGGTCGAAAGCCGTGGCGTCAGAAGGGCACCGGTCGCGCCCGACAGGGTTCTACCCGTGCACCGCAGTGGAAAGGCGGCGGCCGCGTTCATACCCCCCGGCCACGCAAGTACACCCAGCACATGCCGCTCAAGATGCGCCGCGCCGCGCTACGCTCGGCGCTTTCGGCCAAGGCGGCTGAGGCGGGTGTGGTGGTGGTGGATGAGCTTTCCCTGTCCGAGCCGAAGACCCGCCTGATGGCGCAATCGCTGGGTTTGTTGGTAGGTACAGCCAGTGCCTTGTTGCTGGTCACGGAGAAGGACGCCAACTACGAGGTCGTCACTCGCTCAACCAACAACATCCCGGATGCCAAGGTGCTGATGGCAAATTACCTGAATATCCGCGATATCCTCGGTTACGATAAACTCGTCATGCCGCTCAAGGCATTAGACGTGTTGAAGGCTTATCTGGTATAGGAGGCCGGCATGACGACGATTTATGATGTACTCCGCCGCCCGCTGGTTACCGAGAAGTCAAATTACCAGTCTGGCAAGCTTCACCAATACACCTTCGAAGTGGCCGCGGAGGCCACCAAAACGATGGTGAAGGACGCAGTTGAGATCCTGTTTGACGTCACAGTGGTGCGGGTGAACGTGTTGAACACGCCCGCCAAACGCAGCCGCCGTGCTCGCAGCCGCCGTTTGTTGGTACGTTATTCCGGGTTCAAGAAAGCGATCATCACCCTTCAAGAGGGTGATACTCTTCCGATCTTCGAAGGGGTGCAGTAATGGCTGTCAAGAAATATAAACCGGTAACACCCGGTCAACGGGGGATGACCGGCTACAGCTTTGATGAAATCACCAAGAGCACGCCTGAGCGCAGCTTGCTGATCGCGCCGCGCAGACATGGCGGTCGCAATGTGCATGGACGCATCACAGTGCGCCATCGCGGCGGCGGCCATCGCCGCTTCATCCGCGTGGTGGATTTCAAGCGCGAGAAGCAAGGTATCCCGGCCAAGGTCGCGGCGATCGAATACGATCCAAACCGCACGGCGCGTTTGGCCCTGCTGCACTATGTGGATGGCGAAAAACGTTACATCGTCGCTCCCGTGGGCCTGAAAGTAGGCGACATGGTCGTCTCCGGCCCGCAGGCCGAAATCCGCCCCGGCAATAGCCTGCCGCTGGCAAGCATTCCGGTCGGCACAATGCTGCACAATATTGAGTTGATGGCCGGCAAGGGCGGTCAGATGGTACGCTCGGCAGGCAGTGCGGCGCAGCTCCTGGCGAAAGAGGGTGAGTATGCCCAGATCCGCCTGCCCTCGGGTGAGGTGCGCCTGGTTCGCCAGGCCTGCTACGCGACGATCGGCCAGGTCGGCAATCTGGAGCATAGCAACATTAAACTGGGCAAGGCTGGACGCAAACGCCATATGGGCATCCGCCCGACGGTGCGCGGGACCGCCATGAGCCCGCGCGATCACCCGCACGGCGGCGGTGAAGGTCGCCAGCCGATCGGTATGCCAGGCCCGAAAAGCCCGTGGGGTAAACCCACGCGCGGTAAAAAGACCCGCCTTAACAAGCGGACGAATAAATTCATCCTGCGCCGCCGCAGCAAATCCAAGCGCTAAGACGTTATGAGTAAGCGAGGAACGAAGATATGTCTCGATCGTTGAAAAAAGGGCCTTACATTGACCCGAAACTCTTGAAGAAAATTGAAGCGATAAACCAGCGCGGCGAGAAGAAAGTTATCCGCACCTGGAGCCGGGCGAGCGTCATCTTCCCCCAAATGGTGGGGCACACGATTGCAGTCCACGACGGTCGTCGCCATGTGCCGATTTACATCACGGAGAACATGGTCGGCCATCGCCTGGGTGAATTCGCATTGACGCGCATGTTCCGTGGGCATGTGACTTCTGGGAAGTCGACCAAGGCCGCCTAGGAGTATTAAGATGGCTCATGATATTCGCGCTCAATTAAAGTTTCTTTCCATCTCCGCGCAGAAGGTGCGTCTGGTGATTGATGTGGTACGCGGCAAGGATGCCAATACCGCGTTGGAAGTGTTACGTTTCATGCCCCAGCGTGCGGCCCAGCCGGTGTCGAAATTGTTGGCTTCTGCCGTTGCCAATGCCGAAGAGAACTTCGACGTCAGCCGCGACGACCTGTACGTTGAAAAAATCTTTGCCGATGAAGCTCCCACTCGCAAGTGGCGTCGCTTCGGCGCACGCGGTCGCTTCAAGCCGATCTTACGCCGTTCGTCACACGTCACGGTGGTATTGCGCGAGCGTGAAGCCGCCCAAGCGGCAAGGAAAGGACGCTAATGGTAGCCTACTGGCTACCATAAGGAGAAATTATGGGTCGCAAAGTTCATCCGATTGGTTTTCGTCTGAGTGTCACCCGGGGGTGGCAGGGTCGTTGGTTTGCTGAAGGTGAGCAGTATCGTGAACAGCTCCGGCAGGATTTCGCCATTCGTAACCTGATCTACCGTGAAGCCAGTCGCGCGGGCGTCTCGCGCATAGAAGTGGAGCGTTACCCCGGCAAAGTAAAAGTGACTGTCAATACAGCCAAGCCCGGCATTCTGATCGGCCGCAAGGGCGAAGGCGTGAAGAAGATCCGTCAGAGTCTGGAGACGCTGGCGGGCAAGAAGATTGATCTCGACATTAAAGAGATCAAGACCCCGGATATTGACGCTTATCTGGTGGCACGCAACATCGCCGACCAGCTTGAGCGCCGCATCAGCTACCGCCGCGCCATGAAGCGCGCAATCCAGCAAGCCATGCGCCAGGGCGCTGAAGGCATCAAGATCGAGGTCGCTGGCCGCCTGAGCGGTGCGGAAATGGCGCGCAGCGTATGGCTGCGGGATGGGCGTGTCCCACTGCAGACCCTGCGCGCGGACATTGATTTCGCCCGCGCCGAAGCCACCACGACCTATGGACAGATCGGCGTCAAGGTGTGGGTCTACAAGGGCGAGATGCAGGCCGAGGTTGAAGAAAAAGTCGAAACGACCGAAGGCGTGTACGTCAGTAAATAGAGGTTGTTACTATGTTGATGCCTAAACGTGTAAAGTGGCGCAAGCAGATGCGTGGTCGCATGAAGGGCAAGGAATCACGCGGTACCGAGATCAGCTTCGGCGATTACGGCCTTCAGGCGTTGGAGCCTGGCTGGGTCACCGCCCGGCAGATCGAGGCAGCCCGGCGAGCCATTGTGCGTGCTATGAAGCGCCGCGGGAAAGTCTGGATCCGCATTTTCCCGGATAAGCCCTATACCCAGAAACCCCCGGAAACTCGTATGGGTAAGGGTAAAGGTAACGTGGAATACTGGGTTGCCGTGGTCAAACCGGGGCGTGTAATTTTTGAAATCAGCGGCTTGACTGAGGAAGCAGCCCAGGATGCCTTGAACCTGGCCCGGCATAAATTCTCGATCAAAACCAAGGTCATCACCCGCCTTGATCTGGTTGCAGGAGAGCAGGCATGAAGCCGGAAGAAATCCGCAAATTGTCTTCGGAAGAGATCGTGGCCAAACTTTCAGATAGCCGCGAAGAGCTGATGAAGTTCCGCTTCCAGCAGGTGTCAGGCCAGTTGACTGATACCAGCCGCCTGCGCCTCATGCGTCGCGATATCGCGCGCTTGGAAACCATTCTCAAGGAACGCGCCGGGGCGGCTGTACAGGAAGGTGAAGCATGAATCAACGTCGTCGTATGACTGGTTTCGTAACCAGTAATAAAATGACCAAGACTGTAGTGGTCGAGATTACCCGGACTTTCCAGCATCCTCTCTACCGTAAGGTCGTTCATTCGAGCAAGCGCGTCAAAGCGCACGATGAACTGGGCTGCCAGATTGGCGATCGGGTTCAGATTGTGGAGAGCCGTCCCATCTCGCGCGACAAGCGTTGGGTTGTGGAAGCCATTCTCAAGCACGAGATCCGCTCGGTTGATACTGTAGTAGAGGTGTAACCATGATCCAGCAAGAAACTCGTCTAAAAGTTGCCGATAATACCGGCGCACGCGAGCTGCTGGTCATCCACGTGATGGGCGGTTCCACCCGTCATTATGGCCGCATCGGTGATATCGTGGTGGCCACAGTGAAGTCGGCCACACCGCAGGGTGCGGTGAAAAAGAGCGAGATCGTTAAAGCTGTGATCGTCCGCTGCGCCAAAGAATGGCGCCGCGAGGATGGTTCATATATTCGCTTTGACGATAACGCCGCCGTCATTCTGGATACCGATGGTCATAACCCCAGGGGCAGCCGCATTTTCGGGCCGGTGGCGCGTGAGCTGCGCGAGAAAGGCTTTATGAAGATTGTTTCGCTGGCCCCGGAAGTGCTTTAGGCCGCGGATGTGCGCAGCACCTACTCGGCAGGAGTGAAGGATGAGAGTCAAGATTCGTAAAAGTGATACCGTCGAAGTAATCAGTGGGCGTCTGGAAGAAAAGGGCAAACGCGGCGAGGTGATTAAAGTGCTGCCGGATGAACATCGCGTGGTCGTTTCGGGTATAAACATTCGCACCAAGCACCAGCGCCAGGTACAGACCAAGGGTCGCACAATCAATCCTGGTCGTATCAAGTTCGAGGCTCCGCTGGATATATCCAACATCATGTTGGTCTGCCCAAAATGCAACACACCTGGCCGGGTCAGTGTTCATCGCGATGAGAGCGGCTCCCACCGCGTCTGTAAACATTGCCAGGCGACGATTGACTAGGCCCGCGGGAGCATCGAAATTATGAATATATTAAGAGAAAAGTACCTGAAGGAAATCATCCCGGCGCTGACGAAGGCATTCGATTACAAGAATGTAATGCAGGTGCCGCGCGTTGAAAAAGTAGTGCTGAATATTGGTTTGGGCGAGGCGATGGATAATGCCAAGGCTCTCGAAGCGGCTGTCTCAGACCTGACACAGATCACCGGCCAGAAGCCGATCATGACCAAGGCGCGCAAGAGCATTGCTAACTTCAAGCTGCGCGAAGGGCGCATCATTGGCACCAAGGTGACCCTGCGCGGCGCGCGCATGTGGTCCTTCCTCGACCGCCTGTTGAATATCGCTCTGCCGCGTGTACGCGACTTTCGAGGTGTCTCTCCGGATGCTTTTGATGGGCGCGGCAATTACACCCTCGGTCTGCGTGACCAACTGGTTTTTCCAGAGATCGAGTACGACAAGATTGATAAGCTAAGAGGCCTGGAAGTCACGATTGTAACCACGGCCGGATCTGACGACCATGCACGCTTGCTGCTGCAACTGCTTGGTATGCCGTTTAGGAAGGAAGCGTAAGCTATGGCGAAAACTTGTATGCAATATCGTGAGCTGCGACGAAAATATCCGCACCGCGTGCGCAATCGCTGCACCCGCTGCGGACGCCCACGTGGATACATCCGACGTTTCGGATTGTGCCGGATTTGCTTCCGCGAATTGGCGTTGGAAGGGAATATCCCCGGCGTTATCAAGGCTTCTTGGTAAGCGGGTGGAGGTGAAAGCATGAACTTATCTGATCCTATTGCTGATATGCTGACACGCATCCGCAATGCGGTTATGAGTGGGCAGGCATTGACGGCAATGCCTCACTCCAAGGTCAAGGTAGAGATCGCCAAGATCTTGAAAGAAGAAGGATATCTGGAGAACTTCGATGTAGCCGATGGCGAAAAACCCGGCCAGAAGATCCTTCGGCTACGCATCAAGTACATCGGCGAACGCCGTGAACGCAGCCCAGTCATTACTAATTTGCAACGTGTCAGTCGCCCGGGCCGGCGCGTATACACCAAGAAGCAGGATATCCCCTGGGTGCTTTCGGGCATCGGCGTCGCCATTCTGTCCACGCCCAAAGGGATCATGACCGGCCATCGCGCCCGCCAACTCGGTGTGGGCGGTGAAATCATTTGTAAAGTTTGGTGAGACAGGAGGTTTGAACTGTGTCTCGAATTGGACGCATGCCTGTGGATATCCCGGCTGGTGTGCAGGTGGATGTCAATGGATCGTATGTGCGCGTGAAAGGCCCGAAAGGCGAACTTCAGCGTACTTTCTCCCCGAGGATCTCCATTACGATGGAGAATAATCAGGTTATGGTCGGGCGATCTTCGGAGGCTCCCACCCAACGCGCCCTGCATGGGACAACCCGCGCAGTTATAGCAAATATGGTACACGGCGTGAGCGCCGGATTTGAAAGAGTGCTGGAAATCGAAGGTGTAGGTTACCGGGCTGAATTGAACGGCAAGAACCTGGTGCTTAATATGGGTTTTTCCCATCCTGTAGAAGTTGAGCCGCCTGAGGGCATTACTTTCGATGCAGATCTCAAGTCACGCCAGATCTTTGTGCGTGGTTATGACAAGGAAATGGTCGGGCAGGTGGCGGCGAACATCCGCAAGGTGCGCCCACCGGAACCCTACCACGGCAAAGGCCTGCACTACCTGGGTGAGAAGATCCGCCGTAAGGCTGGTAAATCAGGAAAGGCGAAGGTGTAACCGATGGCTGACAAATCTCGCTCTGCTGCTCGCATTCGGCGGCACGCGCGCGTCCGCAAGCAGATCGCTGGCAGCGCGCAACGCCCGCGCCTGAACATCTTCCGCAGTCTGTCGGAGATGCATGTCCAGGTCATTGATGACCAGGCTGGGCATACCCTTGTTTCAGCCTCGACGATTGATAGCGAACTTCGCGCAAAGATGAAAGGCCTGAACAAGACCGACCAGGCGCGATTGATTGGCAAAACAATAGCCGAACGCGCCAAGAGCAAAGGCGTCAAGATGGTTGTCTTCGACCGTGGCGGTTTCCGTTATACCGGCCGTGTCAAGGCGGTGGCGGATGGTGCACGCGAAGGCGGCCTGGAATTCTAAGGCCTGATTGGAGAAAGATATGTTGGAATCCCAGGTAATGGAACTCGAAAAACAAAAAGAACAACAATTCGACGAGCGCGTAATTGAGATCGCCCGCGTGGCGAAAGTGGTCAAAGGTGGCCGCCGTTTCCGGTTCCGCGTGACGATGGTGGTTGGTGATAATCACGGTAAGGTCGGCATGGGTGTCGGCAAAGCGAACGCTGTGCCAGACGCCATGCGTAAGGCTACCGAACGCGCCCATAAGGATATGCATCCAGTCTTTCTCTACGGCACAACCATCCCGCACGAATCGGTGGGGAAGATTGGCGGCGCGGTCATCATGATCCGACCGGCATCGCGTGGTACCGGCGTCATCGCGGCGAGCGGCGTGCGCGCCGTCCTTGAAGCGGTCGGTGTGCGCGACATCCTGACCAAATCCATGGGGAGCGCCAACGTGCTCAACGTGGTGCAGGCTACTCTCAAGGCGCTTGACCAGCTCAAATCGCCGAAGGAAGAGGCGGCGCGACGTGGAAAGCCACAGGAAGAGCTTCTGCCATTTTGGGAGAGGAGAAAGAAGAATGGCTAAAGCGAAAACTGTTTCCAAAACGATCAAGGTCACTCTCGTGCGCAGCCCAATCGGTTATCCTGAACCGCAGAAGGCTACCGTCCGTGCGCTGGGCTTACGACGCATGAACCAGATGGTGGAACATGCCGATTCACCTGCCTTGCGTGGCATGTTGGCGAAAGTGATCCATCTGATTCGAATTGAAGAGCAGGTAAGAACATGAAACTTAATGATCTGAAACCCAATCCGGGGTCGAAGAAAAACCGCAAGCGCGTTGGTCGTGGCATTTCAGCGGGTCAAGGTAAGACTGCCGGCCGGGGTACCAAAGGCCAGGGCGCGCGTGCTGGTTCGGGCGGTCACCTGTACCGGCAGGGTGGTAACCTGCCTTTCTACCGCCGCTTACCGTTCATACGCGGTCAGGGCTTTACCCCCATCAACCAGGTTGAATATAACGAAGTCAACCTGGACCAATTGACTGCATTCCAGGCGAATGCCGAAATCACGCCTGAAACCCTTGCCGATGCCCGTCTGCTGCGTGACCCGCGCAATCCGGTCGCCATTCTGGGGCGCGGCGAGTTGAAGACCTCCCTCAAGGTGCGCGCCCATCGCGTCACCAAGAGCGCCCAGGCGAAAATCGAAGACGCTGGCGGCAGTGTGGAGTTAATTGGATAACTTGTCTTAACGAGGAGACCCCACTATGAAATCCGCATTTTCTGGATGGCGCTACTTGTGGAAGTCCCAGGATATCCGGCGTAAGTTGCTGGTGACTCTGGCCTTGTTGGTCATCTATCGCCTGGCAGCCAATGTCCCCGTCCCGGATCTGAATGTGCAGGCGCTGGCAGAATTACGCAACCAATTTGGTGCGACCGGGACTTTCTTCAACTTCCTCGATCTGCTCTCTGGCGGTACGATCTCGCGCTTCTCGTTACTCTCGATGGGCGTTTATCCATACATCACGGCGCAGATCATCCTCCAATTGTTGGTGCCGATCATCCCTGCATTGCAGCAGAAAATGAAGGAAGACCCGCGTGAGGGCCGCAAGTGGATGGAGAAATGGACCTACTATCTGGCGGTGCCTATGGCCGCGCTCTCTGCCATCGGTCAGATCAATATCTTTAACTCCTATGCGACTCAATTCAACCTGCCGTCCATTATTGATTTCAACCTGTCCGGTGCGAGGCTTGTACCCTCTATCGCGGTGTGGTTCAGCATGATCGCTGGCACCATGTTCGCCATCTGGCTGGGCGAGATGATCTCGGAATACGGCATCCGCGGCCAGGGTCTATCTTTGATTATCTTTGCCGGTATTGTCGCCGGTATGCCGTCCAACTTTGCCAGCCTGATGGTGGATGAGAAAACCCGCTGGCTTAACTTGATTATCATCGTGGTGACTATCATTGCGACGATCTTTGCCATTGTTTTCGTCCAGCAGGGGCGCCGCAACGTGCCGGTGATGTATCCGGGACGACGCGTTGGCAACCGCATGTCCATGCCGGTCAAGGGTACACTGCCCCTGATGGTCAATATGGCAGGCATGATCCCGCTCATCTTTGCCAGCGCCATCCTCCAGTTCCCGGCCATCCTGAGCAGTTATTTTGTCAACTCGACAAATGAGGCGGTGAAGAACTTCGCCATGGGCCTTCAAAACACCTTCAGCGGCACAGGGGCGAACGCCTGGGTCTACTGGGTGTTGTACTTCACAGGCGTGGTTGTCGCCACCTTTTTCTACACCGACGTGCTGTTCGCGCAGCAAAATTACGGTGAGAATCTGAAGAAAGTCGGCGCACAGATTCCAGGCGTCAACCGCGGCGCGCCGACGCAGAAATATCTGACCAAAGTTCAGCGCCGCATTACCTTGGCTGGAGCATTCTTTCTGGGTTTCGTCGCGATTATGCCTTTCCTGCTGGGGCTGATATTCCCACAAATTTCCCAGGGCGGCGGTCTCTTACTGGTCTCATCAGCCGGTTTGCTGATCGTCGTGGGTGTGGTGCGGGATACCTTCTTGAATATCGAGGCCGAGTTGAAATTGCACGGCTATGAGGACTCATTGCTCGTACGTTAAAAAGCCAGCCATGCCCACGTACATAGTTCTCCTCGGACCACCCGGCGTTGGCAAGGGTACTCAGGCGAAGATCCTCGCCGAGAGGACTGGCCTGCCGCACGTCTCGTCTGGCGATCTGTTCCGCGAGAACATCCAGGGACAAACCGGGCTGGGCAAATTGGCGCAGACTTATATCAACAGAGGCGAACTCGTGCCCGATGACGTTACCATTGTCATGATCCGGGAGCGGCTCTCCCGCCCGGATTGCGCGTGTGGAGCACTAATGGACGGCTTCCCGCGCACACCGGCTCAGGCGGATGCTTTCACCGAAATGCTGGCTGATTTTGGCGGAAAAGTGGATCGTGTGCCGTGCATCTTCGCCCCTGAAGTGACGCTGGTGGAACGCTTGAGCGGTCGCTGGACCTGCCGGGCGTGGGGTCACATCTTTCACCAGGTATATAACCCGCCGCAGAAACCCGGCGTGTGTGATATAGATGGCTCTGAACTTTATCAACGGGACGACGATAAGATCGAAACGGTCAGGCGGCGTATCAAGGTTTATGCTGCGCAAACCGCGCCCTTGATTGCCTACTACCGTCAACGCGGCTTGCTGGCTGAGATTGACGGTGGGCGCCCGATCGAAGAAGTTACTGCTGACCTCTTGGCGATCTTACCGAGTAGGTGCTGCGCAGAGACCAAGTAGTTATGAATTGGGCGCGCCAGATACATATTAAAAACCCGGCTGAGATTGCCCTCATGCGTGCAGCCGGTCGAATCAACGCCATGGCACTGGCGGCTGTACGGGAATTAATCAAACCCGGTACCACCACCGCGGACCTCAACGCGGCTGCTGAGGAAGTACTGCGGAAGTATGGCGCATATTCGCCCTTTAAAAATTATGGTTCCCCGCCTTTCCCGGCTTCCATCACTGTGAGCATCAACGAGCAACTGGTGCATGGCATTCCGGGTAAACGAAAGTTGAGCGCAGGTGACATCGTCTCCGTGGATTGTGGCGCGATCGTCGAAAGATACGTCGGCGATGCTGCTTTCACGGTCGGTGTCGGCGAGATCTCCGCAAAGGCGAAGACGCTCCTTGAAGTGACCGAAAAAGCGCTCTATGTGGCGATCGAACAAATGCGGGCTGGGAACCGTACGGGTGATGTATCTGCAGCGATCCAGCAATTTGTCGAAGGTCGCGGCTTCCACGTCACCCGTGAATACACCGGACACGGCGTTGGGCGGCAGATGCACGAAGGACCGCAGGTGCCGAACTATGGTAAACCTGCTACGGGCAGACTGCTTCAACCGGGTATGACCATTGCTCTCGAGCCAATGGTGCTCGTCGGCACGCACCGGACGCGTGTCTTGTCCGACCAGTGGACAGTCGTTTCTACCGATGGGTCATTGACGGCACATTTTGAACATAGTGTCGCCGTCACCGAAGGAGAGCCTCTCATCCTGACAGTCCTTTGACCCGCAAAGGTGGTGTCATTGCGAGGCGTCCTTTGCCGCCTGCCCTGCCGTCTCGCACCGGCGTGCCGCCGTTGTTCGCGGCACGAACGGTGGCGGGCTAGGCCAGGGAAGCAATCCCCATGCTGATCAGGAGATTGCTTCGACCGGCAACCCACAGGGTGCTTCGCGAAGAGCGCCGGTCTCGCAATGACATGAGAAGTTGTAGCTGGACGGAAGATAAGAGAACATGTATAATTCAATCTTTGGCTGTAAAGCCAGGAGTATTTCAAGGAGAAGTGCAAATTATGAAAGTCTCCCCCTCCATTCGCAGGCGCTGCGCGAAGTGCAAGGTCGTCAAACGCAAAGGCATATTATTCATTATTTGCGAAAACCCTAAGCATAAACAGCGACAAGGATAGTGTGATATATGGCGAGAATTGAAGGTGTTGATCTTCCGCGTAATAAGCGGGTTGAAGTTGGCCTGACCTATGTATTTGGGATTGGCCCGACGCGTGCACGTAAAATCTTAACCGAGACCAAGGTCAATCCGGATACACGGATAAAGGATCTGACCGAAAGCGAGGTTTCTGCCATCCGCGATTACATTGGCAAGAACTGGAAGGTCGAAGGCGATCTGCGCCGCGCAGAGCAATTGAATATCAAACGTTTGATCGAAATCGGCTGCTATCGCGGGCTTCGTCATCGCCGCAACCTGCCGGTCCACGGTCAACGCACGCGCACCAACGCGCGCACTCGCAAGGGTGTGAAGAAGACGGTCGCCGGACGCGGGCGCCGCCGCGGCGGAAAGAAGTAATCTGGAGTTTTAGAGAGGTATTATGGCTCAAAGTGTACGCTCAACGCGTCGCGGTAGCGGCGCTAAGAAAGCCAAGCGTGCCTTGTCCTCTGGACAGGTGCATGTCTTTGCTTCCTTCAACAATACCATTGTGACCGTGACCGATCCCGAGGGGAATACCCTCTCCTGGGGCAGTGGGGGTTCAGTGGGCTTTAAAGGCTCACGGAAGAGCACGCCCTTTGCTGCCCGTCTGGCTACCGAACAGGCCATCAAAGCTGCTCAGGGGATGGGTATCCAGGAAGTGGACCTGATCGTCAAAGGCCCCGGCCCCGGGCGGGAATCAGCCATTCGGGCTGTGCAAGCCATGGGTATGAAAGTGCGCTCAATTTCGGATAAAACGCCGGTTCCACATAACGGTTGCCGGCCTCCGAAAAAACGCCGCGTCTAGTAACTTCTCAAAGAAGGGGGGGGGGTTGCAAGCGCGCTTCGCCCGCTTGCAAACCCCCACCAGCCCCCCAATTATTGAGATGAACCTGCGTCGAGTGTAGCGAGCTCTGTTAGAACGTAAGTCGCACGCTCTTGGACC
>JBDRTP010000284.1:0-19649 GCA_043823965.1 Chloroflexota bacterium | reverse complement strand
AGAGCCAAGCCAAGCCACCGCCCCGGCAATCGCCAGAGCCAACAGGATAATCACGGATACGGAAGCCACCCCGCTAGAGATGGGGATAGCGGCTTTTGGCGCCGCTGTGGCGACGAGCGCTGTGCTGGTGGCAGCCAGCGTAGCGGTCGAAGTCGGCCAGGGGGTTGGCGTGGGGCGGCGCGTCGGCGTCGAGGTGGGTGAGGTGGGCGTCGGCGTGAAGGCCGGGCGGATGGTCAATTGTTTGCCAACGTAAATGACGGAGTCAAGCGTGAGTCCATTCAGGCGGAGAAGCTCTTCGGCCGGGACGCCATAGGCAAATGCAATTCGATAGATCTCATCCCCCTTCTGAACGATGTGAATGATCGAGCCATCCTGGTTGGGCGTGTTGGGGATGACCGTGCCGGTGCTGACGACGGGAATTTTGGGCAGCCCTGTAGCACCCGGCGTATACGCGGCTGGCGGCCCCCCCGTGGCAAGGCCTGCATCCAGGGTGTAATACACCTTATCCCCTGCAGTGGCGACTCCGGCGCCCACCTCTCGAAGCGTGGACGAGAGCATGGTGTTTCGATGGGGCGCATCGCCCATCCATGCCTCAACGGCGGCCTGCGCGGAAAGATTGAGATCCGCGATGATATTTTCGGAAAACCAACCACTCGCCGGATAACCGGCCGCCAAGGCGCGTTGAGAGGGGCGCGAACCATCTGCGCTGTAGTGAGTTACACTGCCTGTGGCGGCCATATATTCGGCGTGCGCCTGTGCAATGGACATCAAAATCGGATTGACCTGATAAGGAGATAGGCCGGAGGAGGCGCGCAGGTTGTTGACCGCCTCGATCAAATCGTAAGCACTGGAAACTCGTGAGGGCTGAGGCGCGCTGGATTTAGCTTGTGTGCTAAATGGAGCGAGGCCGGTCGCCAGGAGTAGAAGGGATAACATCAGACCGAGTTGGATAATTCTGCGCATGAAGATATTATAACGGTCAATTGCGCCGCTGCCCCCCTCTGTCTCCCCATTTGCATAGTACCTTCTTAAAGTCGCCGGACGGATTATCTTTCACCGCAGAGACCGCCGAGTTCGCGCCGAGTAGGTGCTGCGCAGAGAAAATTAGTAAATTCTCTGCGTTCTCTGCGCTCTCCGCGGTAAAACATATGCAAGGCCATCATGGCGCGTGCACTTTTAAGAAGGCCCTGTCCCATTTGCGCCTTCAGCCCTCTGTCAAATCCAACTTTCGGTGGCGCAAAGGGGGGATGAAAGGGGGGCGAGCGGCGACATTAATCCCTCTTTTTGCTGACAATACTCACAAATATGCTCCAGACGCCAATCCCATGCTAGAATATCTGAAGAAGTGATATGCTTGTCAAAGACCTACTCGGTAGTAATTGTAACAATCCAATAATAGTGGCATCAAAATTGCATGGAACAATGAACGCTACTTCTATAAACCTTACAGGAGGTGTCTATTATGCGAACGAAATCGTTTGACGTGCCTGCCATGTACGGCGACCATCACGTGAGTGATGTTCGCCGTATTTTGCTTGGAATCGACGGCGTGAAAGATGTTTACGCCAGCAGCGCGTTTCACGTAGTCGAGGTGGTTTATGACGAAAAAACAACCACTGATTTGTCCATCCAGTCGAAACTCGGCGAGGCTGGCTATCTTGGCGATTGGGCGTTCCAGGCTGAGGCCGGAAAGGCCGTCGGCACCGACGGCGGCGGCACCTTTATGCGCCACACTGCTGTCTATGAACAGACCAAGAAAGTGGTCAGTTTCACCCAAAACGTTGGCTTTCAAGGCCGCCCGCTCTGGCCGTGCCCGGGCATGGGGCCGATTAAAAGTATTGCAGAGGAGAAATAGCCATGCCAACCAAGCGAACAGCTCAACAGCAAAGCGTTGACCCGGCCGCCCAGGAAATGCTCATCCGGGCCGAGGAACTGGGTATTGGCACCGCCTTCACACGCGCCGACGATATGGCTCCCTGCAACATCGGCGGGGCAGGAATGTGCTGCAAGCAATGTGGTATGGGTCCTTGCCGGTTGACGAAAGAAGGGCAGGTGGGCGTCTGCGGCGCGACGATTGACACCATCCAGGCCCGCAATCTCATCCGCGCCATTGCGGCTGGCGCTGCGGCGCACTCCGACCATGGGCGGGATATGGCCTTCACGCTCAAGGCGGTTGCCAATCACGAAGCGGAAGGCTATATCATCCGCGATGTTGCCAAACTGCGCATTGTGGCCTCGCACTATGCCATCCCGATCGAGGGCCGCTCCCCGGAAGAAATCGCCAACGATCTGGCCGACCTTTATATTGCCCAGTTTGGACAGCAAAAGGGCGAAGTCGTGCCGGTTATCCGCGCTCCGAAGAAACGCCAGCAGTTGTGGCGCGAGCGTGGTGTCGTGCCGCGCGGCATTGACCGCGAAGTGGTCGAAGCCCTGCACCGCACGCACATCGGCGATGACCAGGACGCGGAGCATATCCTACAGCATGCGATTCGAGTCGGCCTGGCCGACGGCTGGGGTGGCTCGATGATCGCCACCGATGTTTCCGACATTTTATTTGGAACGCCCGCCCCGGTGCTGGGTCAGGCCAATCTGGGCGTACTCAAAGATGACATGGTTAACGTGGTCGTTCACGGCCACGAACCGACCTTGAGCCAGATGATCGTCGCCGCATCGCAGGACCCGGAGATCATCGAGTACGCCAAAGCCGCCGGTGCGAAGGGCGTCCAATTGTCGGGCATTTGCTGCACGGCCAACGAAATCCTCATCCGCCAGGGCATCCCGGCAGCCGGCAACTTCCTCCAACAGGAATTGGCCATCCTGACCGGCGCGGTCGAAGCCATGGTGGTGGATGTGCAGTGCATCATGCAGGCGCTGGTCGGCTTGGCCGCCAACTTCCACACAAAAATCATCACTACCTCGCCTAAGGTGCGTATCACCGGCGCCACGCACATCGAGTTCGACGAGCACAAGGCTCTGACCATCGCCAAACAAATCCTGAAAGAGGCGATTGATAATTACAAAAACCGCGGCAAGACCCACATCCCGCAGATCAAGGAAGACCTGATCCCCGGCTTCTCGCACGAATATATCAACTACATGCTGGGCGGCTCGTACCGGGCTTCCTTCCGCCCGCTCAACGACGCCATCATGGCCGGGCGCATCCGCGGCGTGGCAGCCATCGTCGGCTGCAACAACCCGCGCAGCACCCACGATTACCTGCATAACTACGTTGTCAAGGAACTGCTCAAACAGGACGTGCTGATTGTCCAGACTGGCTGCGGCGCGATTGCCTCGGCCAAGCTGGGCCTGATGCTGGGCGAGGCTGGATTGACGGAAGTCGGCCCCGGCCTGCGCGAGATCTGCGAGACGATCGGCATCCCGCCTGTCCTGCACATGGGCTCGTGCGTGGACAATACCCGCATCCTGACCGTTCTGACGCAGGTGGTCGCCGAGGGCGGCCTGGGCGATGATATTGACCAGGTTCCGGCTGTTGGCCTGGCCCCGGAATGGATGAGCGAAAAAGCGCTCGCCATCGCCGCGTATTGTGTCGCTTCGGGCGCATACGTCATCTTCGGCGGGTCGTCGCCCGTCAGCGGGATGCCGGATCGGGTCGCGGACAGCGACAAAGTCCTGCATTACATCAGCGAGGGCTGGGAGAAACTCTACGGCGGCAAACTGGAATTCATTCCTGACCCGGATGAAATGATCAAAGCTACGCTGGCGCACATTGACAAGAAGCGCGCCGCGCTTGGCCTTCCGGTTTACGATGCGTCCAAGTGGGGCAAGAGCGGCGATGCGCGCATGTTGGAACTGGAAGCGCTGCCGCTGGAGCAGAAACGCGTTGCTATCTATGGAGAAGTTGGATAGTTACGTAGTTTGGTAGTTTGGTAGTTGGATAGTTGGGTCGTTTCGATGGTCTTGGAGGCGAACTACAAAACTACTCAACTACAAAACTACCGAACTAGAAACCAGGAGACTAATATGTCAAAATATATCGCAACCCGCGCCATGCGTGGCGCAAACGCTCTGGTCACTGAGGCCGAGTTGATGCTCGACAAGGCGCTGGCCGAAAAAGGGCCGGATGCCAAAGTATCCTTCCCGAATACGGCTTACTATTTGCCGACCATCCTGGCCATGACCGGCCAGCAGGTGGAAACGCTGGGACAGTTGCAGGCTGCCCTTGAGCACGCGCGTGGTCTCTTGCACCCGATTCCATCCGAGAATAAATGGACGCCTTACCTGGGCGAGACGCTCGACTGTGGCATGGCGACTCTCTTCGCCGCGGAGACGATTGAGGCCATCCGCTTCGTGTATGGACTTCAGCCGGAACCCATGCCCGGCTTCCGCCTGGCCGGCGGGACCTCGTTCACCAGCCCGGATGCTGCCCCCCCCCAGCCCCCCCCATCGGAGATGGGGGGGGAGAGAGGGGGGGGCGATGGTCATCTGAACGGCCCGATTGACGATATTCAACTGCGCTCGTGGGGCATCCAGTTGGTGGATGGGCGTATGCCCGGCTTTGCGGCCATCGTCGGCTGCGCCAGGTCCAACGAAGTGGCGGTCAAGATTGTGCGTGAACTTCAGAAGCGCAACATTCTGTGCTTCCTCTCCGGCAATGTCAACGGGCGCAGCATCATTCACCAATTGCAGGAAGAGGGCGTTGAACTGGGCTACGACACTTATACTGTCCCGTTCGGCACGGATACAATCAGCGCCATTTATCCGCTTGGCTTTGCCGCCCGCTCAGGCTTGACCTTCGGCGGCCTGAAACCGGGCATGGCGCGCGAAATCCTGATGTACAACAAGGAACGCGTTTTTGCCTTCGTGCTGGCTCTCGGCGAAGTGGACGATTTGAAGTACGCGGCTGCGGCCGGCGCGATCAACTTCGGCTTCCCGGTCATTGCCGATACGGTCATCCCCGAAATCCTGCCCACCGGCGTGACCACTTACGAACACGTCGTCTCGATGCCCTTTGATCAGATTGAAGGCAAGGACGATTTGGAGCGCGCCGAGCGGCTCGTCCAGAAATGCATCGAAATCCGCGGCGTCAAAGTCAAGGTTTCCAGCGTGGACGTGCCGGTGCCGTACGGCTCGGCCTTCGAAGGCGAGGTCGTCCGCAAGGCCGACCTGCGGGTCGAGTTCGGCGGCAAGTACTCACGCTGCTTCGAGTACCTGCACATGGCCTCCTCGGAAGAAGTTGTGGATGGCAAGATCGAGGTGGTTGGCAGGGGCTTCGAGGAAATCCCGGCCCAGGGTTCGATGGATATCGGCATCCTGGTCAAAGTGGCCGGCCGCAACATGCAGATGGACTTCGAACCGGTGCTGGAACGCCAGATGCACTACTTCATCAATGGCGCTTCGGGCATTCAGCACGTCGGACAGCGCGATATAACTTGGATTCGCGTCTCGAACGCGGCTGCCGAAAAGGGCTTCAATCTGGAACACTTCGGCAAGATCCTGCACGCCCGTTTCCACGAGGACTTCGGCGCGATTGTGGATAAAGTCCAGGTCACGGTCTACACCGAACCTGAAAAAGTGGCCGAGTGGCTGGAGAAAGCGCGTGTTGCCTACGATTTCCGCAACAAGCGCCTGGCCGACCTGACCGACGATAGAGTGGAAGAATTCTACTCCTGCACGCTGTGCCAGTCCTTCGCCCCGAACCACGTCTGCGTGGTCAGCCCGCAGCGCCTGGGTCTGTGCGGCGCGTACAACTGGCTGGACTGCAAGGCCTCCTTCAGCATCAACCCGACCGGCCCGAACCAGCCGATCAAGCTGGGCAAATCCGTAGACCCGCTCAAAGGCTACTGGGAAGGCACCAATGACTATGCCAAGATAGGTTCGCACGGCGTGGTGCAGGAAGTCGCCATGTACTCCATCATGGAAAACCCGATGACAGCCTGCCTCACCGAAGACGCCAACGTGCTGGTGGATGGGCAACTGGTGAAAATTGGCGATTTCGTTAATGCCTATCAAAAGAGTAATAACGAAGAACAACTTCACACTTTGGATGAGATGGGCAAGCTGGCGCAAAGCAAACTACTGGGAGTCCACAAAAATCCCGCGCCAGAAACATTGTTCCGCATTGAGACCAAGTCGGGATTGGATTTGACCCTGACGCCCAACCATGAAGTGGCCGTTGACCGTTGGGGTAAAAACGGACATGGCCCATGGGTGCGCGCCGACGAGTTGCGTAAGGGAGACCGACTGTATGCCGCCAGGCATTTGCGGTTGGATGGAAAAATACCGCTGGCGATAGATTTGCTGCCCGACGAATGCCGCGTGGCCGATGAAGCGTTACTGGCCGAGATTCGCCAGTCCATGCAGGCGCGTTATGGTTCCCTGGCAGAGGCATATCGAACATTGGGTTTGCAACAACCTGACCCGCGCGCGGTTTCCATCCCGTTGAAAGATTTACGCCATATCGTTGCGCAATTAAATCTGTCATGGGATGAGATCAAGATACGCATCACCGAAGTATCACCGTCCAGCGGATATCCGAGCATGAAACTGCCTGAGATTACGCGCGACCTGTTGTATCTTTTGGGCTTGCTTGCTTCCGACGGCTCTTTGAGTTGGCAGGGTCGCGACCAATGTCGCGTAAACTTTACCAACACCGACGCGCAACTATTGGGATCTTTCGCCGCGATATATCGGGGTCATTTCCCAGAGGCCGCGCTGGGGCGACGCGAGAAACGAAGCACAGGCGAAATTGACGGACGGCAGATCATCCCCACCCAGGATTGCACGGACTTATACGGCAATAATTTCCTGCTGGGATTGCTGGCTGAAAGTTTTGGCGTGCGTATGCGCGGCGAACAAACCTGGGATTTGGCGCGCTTGATTAACCTCCCCGAAGAACATATCGCCGCGTTCCTCTCTGGCGTGCTTGACGGAGATGGCTCCGTGCGCCTGCGGGAAGGCAACTGGCCGTCGGCAGAATGTTATTTGAGCCATCAGGATAAGCAAGCCTCCAGCCATTTGCAAATGCTGTTGAAGCGGCTGGGCATTGTCAGCTCCTTGCGAAAAGACCGCTCGGTTTACCGCGTGGAATTGCACGGCTCAAATTTGCGCCGCTTCGCCGGGACGGCTTCTTCACGTCACCCAGTTAAGCGCAACACACTGGAACAAATCGCCGCTTTGCCGAAAAACGGACTCGATAAAGGACAGGAACAGATATTGCCATATAAGGCTGGCAAGGCTCTCGCTGGATTATCAGAAAGTCACGCTGTCCTCAGTCCGTCCACGTTGTTCTATTACAAGACGGGACGCTCTCGTCCCATTGCAGATAATGTCCGTTTAGTAATTGAGGAAGCCCCCGAAACGACCGCCGCGCTTACGCCGTGGCTGGAAAACGATTTCTTCCTGGACACCATCACCCGCGTTGAAAAGTTGGAGAACGAAGGCAAATTCGACTACGTTTACAACATGAGCCTGCTTGACATCAATAGTTACCTGGCAAACGGAATTCACGTCAAGAACTGCGGATGTTTCGAGTGTATCGTCATGCTCATCCCCGAAGCCAACGGCGTGATGGTCTTGAGCCGCGAAGATACCAGCATGACCCCGGCCGGGATGACCTTCTCGACCCTCGCCGGCGTGGCCGGCGGCGGCCTGCAGACGCCCGGCGTGATGGGCGTGGGCAAGTTCTATCTCGCCAGCCCGAAATTCATCTCAGCCGAAGGCGGCTTCAAACGCGTCGTCTGGATGTCCAGTGTGCTGAAAGAGACGATGGCCGAGGAATTCCAGGTCGTCGCTGAGCGCGAAGGCGACCCCGACCTGCTTGACAAAATTGCCGACGAACGTGAAGTGACGACTGTCGAGCAGCTGCTGGCCTGGCTGGAACAGCACAACCATCCGGCGCTGGCGCTGCCGCCGATGTTCTAGGTAAATTGGGGATTGGGAGATTCGCGAATGCCCAATCCCCAATCTTTCATGGAAGCGAGTTCAAAATGAAGACAAAAAAGAATATAGCAAGAGCACTGACAACAAGGTTATTTGTCGCACTCGTTGCTTTAAGTGTGGTTGGCTAACGTCCCTTTCTGACATTACAGATTGCAGGCCTTATAAATGCGGTGAAAATTTTGCCTGTGCAAAACCTATTGAATTGGGTATGAAAATAACAACTGGTGAATGTACTTCTGAATTTTCTGAAAAGGTGGAATTTTCCTGTGTCAATGAAAATGATATTTGTATTAAGAAGCCAATTAAACCTTGATTTCTTTGATGGGTTACGGTGGGTTTTCTCAGCAAATCGGATATGTTCGCGGACAGATAGCCTAGCGAATGCCAATGAAAACCCGAGGGATTGAATGTCAATGGTCTGTAGCCAAATAAATAGTTTGATTAGATGAAAACAGAGAAATTAGGCAATGACCGAGTACCCTCTCCTCATCCGTGACCTGATGACCGTAGGCGTGCCGACCTGTAAAAGACCTGACATGTCTCCGCGAGGGGTTGGTCGGCAAAGGTCATTGTCCACGCGAGGATTGAGGATGTCCACGGCGCGGATGAGACATGTCAGGTCTGCCGATGACAACTGATTACTGAAAACTGATTACTGATGACTGTCTCCACCCTCGTCCGTGGCTGATGCAGGTTGGCGTGGAGATTCGCAAGAGTATTACTTCTGGCCTGTTGACTTACCGATGATTGTGGTGTAAGATAAAAATTAAAAGGAGCTACCTATGGAAACTTACGCCACCGTAAAAGGTCAAGTCGTCATCCCCGCCGCCTTGCGGCGCAAATACGGCATCAAGGCTGGCACGAAAATCACCGTCACCGACAACGGCGAAGCGATTATTCTCAAACCTGTCAACGAGGAATCGCTCAGGCGCTTGCAAGGCTCACTCAAAGGAAAAGGTGTTCTTAGAGCCCTGATGGAAGAACGCCGCAAAGACGCGGAACGCGAGTAACATGACCATTACCAAAATATTGGATACCTTCGCGTTGATCGTCTTTTTCGAAGACGAACCAGGTGCAGATTTCGTGCGCGAGTTGCTTCTGGATGCCGAATCGAAAAACATCGAACTTGCGATGACTGTGGTCAACCTGGGCGAAGTCTGGTATTCGATTGCCCGCACGGTTTCGTCAGAACAGGCAGATTCTATCGTTCAGGAAATTCGCGGCATGTCCATCGAAATCATAGACGCTGATTGGAAACTCACACATCAGGCCGCAATCTACAAGTCAAGAGGCGGCATTTCCTACGCGGATTGTTACGCCGCCGCGCTGGCAAAACTCCGCAAAGCAGTAGTGATCACTGGCGACCCGGAGTTCCAAAAGCTGAAAGACGAAGTAACAACAGCCTGGATCTGATTTAAAATGCCCGCCCGCACCCTCGTCCGTGACCTGATGACCGTCGGCGTGCCAACCTGCTCATAGGACAGAGGGCAAGGCAGTGAAACCGATTTCTGGGCAAAATCAGGGTAGAATCAGGATACCGCCAAAGGACAGTGACATGAACCGGACTATTGAAGTATCGCTGGATGATGCAGGACGTATCCTGATACCGGCCAAATCACGAAACCGCCTGGGGCTTGCGCCAGGGATGATGCTGGTTGTCGAAACCGGCGAAAAAGGTAGCGTACGCCTGCGCATCCAGCCAGGAACACCCACATTGATAGATAAAAATGGGATTTTGGTAGTGAGAGCCAGACCGCTGGGTGATTTGGCCGACGTCACACGGCGTGAACGTGATTCTCGCGTCAACGATCTCATGCAACGAGCGGCCCTGTGAAAGTTCTGCTGGATACTTCGATTCTAGTAGCAGCAATTATCGAGGCGCATCCGGCGCACAGTTTGGCATTGCCCTGGCTTCAGAGAGCGAAAGAGAAAGCATACACAGGTTTGATTGCGGCTCACTCGCTGGCTGAACTCTACGCCATTCTCACCACTTTGCCTGTCCAACCCCGCATCCCCCCTGACCTTGCCCTCCAGTTAATTCAGCAAAACATCCTTGACGTGCTAGAGGTTGTTTCTATATCTGGCAAAGACTATATCTCACTCATCGAGCACCTGTCCAGTCGGGGTATTGTCGGTGGCGCGACCTATGATGCTTTGATTTTGCATTCTGCTTCGAATGCGAATGTTGACCAAGTCGTTACACTGAACGAGAAGGATTTCCAGCGAGTGTATCCATCTCTGGCCAATAAAATCATATCACCGTAAACAATCCGGCAAAGGAGAGTAAACCCATGCCCATAGAAATACTCAAAGACAAATGGCCCGGCAGCATCCGCACCGTCACCCTCGGCGCGACTGCTGTGGAGGGCGGCACGCGCTCGCACACAGTTACTATTGGCGGCGATACATCGTTACCCTTCATGCACTTCGAGGGCCAGATGCCGCACCGCCCGGTCGTGGCGGTGGAGATCAAGGACCGCCGACCGGACGACTGGTCGCCGCTGCTGGTTGAGGTCTGGGGCGCGGCGATGAACGACCCGGCCGCCTGGGCCAAAGCCGCCGAAGCCGCCGGCGCAGACGTTATCGTCCTGGCGCTGAGCGTCACCGGCGTGGACGGCCAGCCGAACACGCCCGCCGCAGCCGTCGCCGTTGCGAAAGGCGTTCTCGGCGCAACCGGCCTGCCGCTGATTGTCTTCGGCCCCGGCCAGGTGGAACTCGATAACGAACTGCTGGTGCCTGTCGCCGAAGCCACGAAAGGCGAGCGGCTGGTGCTGGGCATCTGCGAGGACAAGAATTACCGCACCATCGTCGCCACGGCCATGGCCAATGGGCACCTCGTCACAGCGCGCACGCCGATGGATGTCAACCTGTCGAAGCAATTGAACATCCTGATCAGCGACATGGGCATGCCCGCCGACCGCATCCTCATGGATCCGACCACCGGCGCGCTCGGCTACGGCATCGAATACGGCTACTCGGTCATGGAGCGCCTGCGCCTGGCCGCCCTGCAAGGGGATGCCATGACTCAAGCCCCGATGATCGTCACGCCCGGCTTCGAAGCCTGGAAGACCAAGGAATCCAAAGTGGGCGAAGGCGTGCCGGAATCCTGGGGCGATTGGAAAGAACGCGCCATCAACTGGGAGACATTGACCGCTGTTGCGCTGATCGAGACCGGCGCGACGATTGTTGTGCTGCGGCATCCGGAAAGCGTGAAACGGGTGCATAGCGCGATTGAGGAATTGATGGTCGCAGCGTAAAGCGTGAAACGTAAAACGTAATTACGTTTCACCTGACAGAGATAGAGGAGACACAACTATGGCTCTCTCAGGAATACAAATCTACAAGCTCCTGCCACAGACCAACTGCAAGGAATGCGGTTTCCCGACATGCCTGGCCTTCGCCATGAAACTGGCGGCCAAGCAGGCGGAACTCGCGGCCTGTCCGTACGTAACGGAGGAATCCAAAAAACAGCTGGCTGAATCCTCTGCGCCGCCGATTCGACTGATTACTCTTAAAGCCGCAGGCGGCGAGGTCAAGGCTGGCAACGAGACGGTGCTCTTCCGCCACGAAAAGACCTTTTTCAACAAGCCCGGCCTGTTCGTCAAAGTCAAAGCCAGCGCCGGCGCGGACGCCATCAAAGCCGTTGTTGCCAAAGCCGATGCCTACAAAGTCAACTACGTCGGCATTGAATTGACAGTTGACGGTTTTGCTGTCGAAGCCGATGGCGGAGATGCTTCGACACCGTTCGTGCCGCAAGCAACGGCGGCACGCCGGTGCGAGACGGCAGGCTCAGCACAGGCTTTCGCTGCGGCGGTCAAGGTTGTGCGCGCCGCCAGCAAACGCCCGTTGATTTTGGTTGGAAAAGACACGGCAACTCTCGACGCAGGCCTGGCTGCACTCCCCGGCGAGAATCCGATGCTTTGCGCCGCGGACGCCTCCAACTGGGAGAAGATGGCCGAACTGGCTAAGAAATATTCCGCCTCGCTGGCCATCAGCGGCGCGTCGCTCGATGAATTGGCCGACCTGACCGCTAAAATCAAGGCCAAGGGCGTGGAGGATATGGCGCTGGAAGTCAAGGGCGACAACCTCAGCAAGAACCTGTCGTTTGCAACGCAACTCCGCCGCCTGGCGCTCAAATCCAATTTCCGCCCGCTGGGCTACCCGCTGGTTACTTTTGCCGAAGGAGGGAACGGACGGGATGCCGTCGCTGCCGCGCAGGCGATCAGCAAATATGCCGGTTTCGTCGTCCTGCCGCGCTTCACCCCGGAACTTTTCTACCCGCTGCTTGTTCTGCGCCAAAATATCTATACCGACCCGCAGAAGCCGATTCAGGTGCAGCCCGGTATTTACGAAATCAATAATCCCAAGCCCGAAAGCCCGGTGCTGGTGACGACGAACTTCAGCATCACCTATTTCTCCATCGCAAACGAAGTGGAAGGTTCCGGCCTGCCGGCCTGGCTGGTGGTCTGCGACGCCGAAGGCATGTCCGTGCTGACAGCCTGGGCAGCTGGCAAGTTCGACTCTGAGCGGATTGCCAAGACGATCAAGACGATGGATGTTGCCAGCAAAGTCAGCCGCAAACGGATTGTCATCCCCGGCCACGTGGCGGTGCTATCCGGCGAGCTGGAAGCCGAGCTGCCTGACTGGGAAATCCGCGTCGGCCCGCGCGAGGCGGTGGATGTTCCCGCGTTCATGAAGCAGGCTTTGTGAGTACATACGGTAACCATGGAACACACCGTCACCTTTCAAATCGCCGAAACAGGCGCAAGCGCGACTGCCAAAGTACCGACTGGCAGCCTGCTGGTCGAGGCATTGCAAAAAGCCGGTGTGGACATCAGCCAGCCGTGCGGCGGGCAGGGACGCTGCGGACGCTGCATCGTCCAGGTCACGGATGGCAATATCCGCCGTCGCAGTGCGCTGCGCCTTTCCGCTGAAGACATCGCCGAAGGCTACGCGCTGGCCTGCCAGTCCGTCATCGAAGGCAATTTGCAGGTGCTTGTCCCGCTGCAGGAGAAAATTGCCCGGCGGATGACTTCCGACCGCGTGGCCACGGAAGTCAAAGTCCCCGAAAATTATGATTTCCGCTGGTCGCAGCGTATCCGCCGCGTCAACCTGTCGCTCAACCCGCCCAGCATGGATGACCAGACCGACGATCTGGCCCGCCTGCAAACCGCCTTGCGAACGCAGGCCAATATTGGCCAGACAGATTGTTCGCTTGCATTATTGCGGCGTATTGGCGTGATTTTGCGGGAGGCCGAATGGCAGGTCACGGCCATACTGGATATGGCTCCCGGCGATTCAGATGCTCCGGCGCGATTGATTGACGTGCGCCCCGGCCAGACTGACGAAGATGCCCCGCTGTGGGCTGCGGCGATTGACATCGGCACGACCACCGTCACATTCTGGTTGGTGGACCTGGTCACCGGCCAGGTCAATGCGCAGACCGCCGAATACAACAGCCAGATCGCGCGCGGCGAGGATGTGGTCTCGCGGATTGTCTACGCCAGCAAGGATGGCGGCGGCGAAGAAATGCAATCCCGCGTCGTGGAAACCATCAACGCATTGGCCGAAACTGCCTGCAAGCGCCTCAAGATTTCAGCGCCGGAAGTGGTCAAAGCCGCGGTGGTCGGCAACAGCACCATGATTCATCTGCTGCTGGGAGTTCCCGCGGCCAGCATCCGCCTCTCGCCCTTTATTACCGCGGTCAATCATCCACCGTTGATCACGGCGCGCGAAATCGGCCTGACGATAAATCCCGAAGCGACGGTGGATTGCCTGCCCGGCGTGGCCAGTTACGTCGGCGCGGATATCACCGCCGGTGTGCTTTCATCCGGCGTGGATTTGAGCGATAACATTGCCCTGTTCCTGGATGTCGGCACGAACGGCGAGATGGTGCTGGGCAACCGTGACTGGCTGGTGACCTGCGCCTGCTCGGCCGGTCCGGCCTTCGAAGGGGCGGGTGTGGTTAACGGGATGCGCGCCATGGAAGGCGCCATCGAGGAAGTCTGGATCAACGGCGAAACTTTCGAGCCAACCTACCGCGTCATTGGCGGCAGCAAGCCGCGCGGCATCTGCGGCTCCGGCCTGATTTCGCTGCTGGCTGAGACCTTTCTGACCGGCGTGCTGGATAAGGCTGGCAACGTCAATACCTCGCTGAAGACCAGGCGCGTCCGCGAGGGCGAACATGGCGGTGAATACGTCCTGGCCTGGGGCGCGGAGACCGAGCACGGCGAAGATATCGTCATCAGCCGCGTGGACGTGGATAACCTGCTGCGCGCCAAGGCCGCCATCTACGCCGGTTACACCGTACTGGCTGAACAGGTTGGCGTCTCGTTGGCGGATGTCCATAAAATGTTGATCGGTGGTTCGTTTGGCAAGTATATCAATGTGGAGAAGGCGGTGCAGATCGGCCTGCTGCCGGATTTGCCCTGGGAGCGTTTCGAGTTCCTGGGAAACACGGCAGTGCGCGGCGCGTATTACGCCCTGCTCGACTGGCAGGCGCGCGACCGCGTGGCCGAGATCGCCCGCCGCATGACTTACATCGAACTTTCGGCGGATAACACTTTCTACGACGCGTTCATGTCCGCCATGTTCCTGCCGCACACAGATATGAGCCGTTTTCCGACGGTGGAGGCGGCGTTACGTAAAACGTAAAACGTAAAATCATTACGCTTTACGTTTTACGATTTACTCCTTTGTTTTGCAGCTCTTGTGAAAGGAGTTTCTATGTTGCCAGAACAAATCAAGAATTTCCGCGAAGTTGTCACCCTGCGGGATGGCGTGCACGTGCTGCTCAGGCCGCTAATCGAGGATGATTGCAAGCGCCTTGAGGAATTGTTCTCACCCATTTCCGATGAAGACCTGCGCATTTTTCGCAGCAACGTAAAAGACGCCGAAGTTGTGCGCACGTGGTGTGACAATTTAAACTATGACGATGCGCTGCCGCTGCTGGCGCTGGTCAAGGAACGCGCTGTGGGGCTGGTGACGCTGCTCTTCTTCCATGGGGCGCGACGGCACATCGGCGAGATACGCATCTTCCTGTCCAAGGACTTTCGTAAACGCGGCCTGGGCATGAAAATGGTGCGCTCCGCCATCGAACTGGCCCGCAAACAAGGCTTGCAAATCCTGATCGGCGAGGTGCTCGCCGAGCAGACCAAAATTGTACGCGCCTTTGAGCAACTGGGCTTTAAAATCCAGTGCACGCTGGAAGATTATTTTATGCTGCCGGATGGCGATTGCGCCGACATCGTCTTTTTGATGATGACGCTGAAACCTAAGGTGGATGAGTTTTAACCCACCGGAGATGAACAGCGATGAACAGAGATAATTGGATAAACATAGAAGTTTATCTCCGTTCATCTCCGGTTCAATAAATATCTTCTGGAGGAGGATGCTATGTATATCATAGGCGAGAATATCCACATCATTTCGGAAAAAGTCAAGGAAGCCCTGACCAATCGCGATCGTGAGTTTTTCATGGATCTGGCGGTCAAACAGGTCGAAGCGGGGGCAAAGTGTGTAGATATCAACCTCGGCCCGCGCAAGAAGGACTTCGCCGAAGTCTTTCCTTGGATCGTCGAATCAATCGAGGCCGTTGTGGATGTGCCGCTCTCGATTGATACCACCAACGTGAATGGCATGGAAGCCGCCTTGAAGGCCGTCAAGAAGGCTCAGCCCATCCTGAACTCTACCTCCTCCGAGCCGGAAAGGCTGGAAAAAGTCCCGTTGCTGGCAAAGAAGTACGGCGCCAAAGTCATCGCGCTGACGATGGGCAGCGCTGGCATTCCGGTGGCGGCTGAGGAGCGCGTCAATATCGCGATTGGAACGCTAATTCCGCGAATGCTAGAAATTGATTTTCCAATGGAAGACCTGATCATTGACCCGCTGGTGCTGACCGTCTCCGGCTGCCAGGAATATTGCCCGCAGTTGCTGGAAGCGGTGCGCATCCTGCCGTATTCCTGGGACCCCGCGCCGAAGATTTCCATCGGCCTCTCGAACGTCTCTAATGCCGTCCCGCCCGAAAACCGCCCGCTGATCAACCGCGTTTATCTGGCTATGGCGATGGGCGTCGGCCTGCAGATGATGATTGCCAATCCACTGGATACGAAGCAGAACGATGTCATCCGGTGGATCGAGACCAAGGATACTTCGTCGGCGCTGGCTCGCGTCTACAATAAGATTGCCGAGCGCATCGCAGCCAGTGAAGAACCTCAATACGAGGACTTCGACATGTCCGACCCCGAGCAGGCAGCCATCTGGAAGACGGTGCAAATCCTGCTCAACAAAGTCATCTATGCGGAAGGATATCTCAATCAGTAGCTGGGAACGTAAATTAGTCAACAGGAGCACTGCGACAGCCGCCTGCCGTAGTTTTCCTGCCGAATAGGTGCTGCGCACGGCAGAAACGGCTTTTCTGAGGACATTTGCGTACATACATCCGTAATCAGCACATTGCCGAAGGCCTACTCGGCAACAAGGAGAAACACATGTCGGAACAAAAGATGACCGTCGAACAGCTTCTGGCGAAGGCGACCAAGCCGGCTTCCGATGCCATGCTGCTCCATCCATTCTACCGGGGGAAAGTTGAGACTGCGCTTAAGTGCGCTGTGCGTGACTTCAACGATTTTGCCGTCTGGTACACGCCGGGCGTAGCGGCGCCATGCAAAGCAATCGCTGCCAACCCAGAATTGGTGTATGAGTACACCAACAAGTGGAATACCGTCATTGTGGTCAGCGATGGCACGCGTGTATTGGGTTTGGGTGATATCGGCCCAAAAGCCGGTTTGCCCGTTATGGAGGGCAAAGCCCTGCTCTACAAGTACCTGGGTGGGGTGGATGGGATTGCTGTCATGGTTGGCACGAAGGATCCAGATGAGATCATCAACATCGTGCTGGCTTTGCAGCCCGGCTTTGGCGGCGTAAACCTGGAAGACATCTCGAACCCGAAATGCTTCTACATCCTCGACACGCTGCGCGAGAAGGCTGAAATCCCGGTCTGGCACGATGACCAGCAAGGCACTGCCACCGTCACACTTGCGGGGTTGATTAACGCCCTCAAAGTAGTCAATAAGAAGATGAGCGAAGTCAAGATCACCTTCATTGGCACTGGTGCATCCAACGTGGCTTGCTCGCGCCTCATCTTCGGCTGGGGCGCTGATCCGGCCAAGTGCCTGATGGTGGACACCAAGGGCATTCTCGGCAAACATCGCAAAGATCTCGAGATGCGCAAGGCCGAATACGTGGACAAATGGAAGTTGTGCAACAGCACCAATGCAGAAGGCCGCGAAGGCGACATCCCCGCGGCGATGCGCGGTGCGGACGTCGTCATCGCCCTCTCCAAGTCGGGGCCGGGTGTGATCCTGCCAGAGTGGGTCAAGACGATGGCCAAGGATTCAATTGTTTTTGCTTGCGCCAACCCCGTCCCCGAGATCTGGCCTTGGGAAGCCAAAGAGACCGGTGCGGCCGTGGTGGCTACCGGGCGCTCGGATTTCCCCAACCAGGTCAATAATTCGCTCGGCTTCCCCGGCATCTTCCGCGGCACGCTGGATGTGCGCGCCCGCACCATCACCGACGAGATGTGCTTCGCGGCTGCTCAAGCCCTGGCCGACCATGTCGGCGACAAGCTCGGGCCAGAACAAATCCTGCCTGGCATGGACGATTGGGAAGTCTTCCCGCGCGAGGCGGCGGCTGTGGCGATGAAGGCCATCGAGCAAGGGCTGGCGCTCAAGCCGATGACTTATCAAGAAGAATTCGATAATGCTACCAAGATCATCCGGCGCTCGCGCCAGTTGACCGAGATGATGATGGAGCAGGGCTTTATCCCCGAAGCACCGGAAGATGAAAAGCCGCCCGAAGTGGATGTGGAAACGGTCAAAGCTGCGTATTGATGGAGGAGAAACTATGTATGACTTAATTATTGTCGGTGGCGGCCCTGCGGGCCTGACTGCAACTGTCTATGCAATTCGTAAACGCCTCAATGTATTAATGCTGAGCAAAGACCTGGGTGGAAAAACCCAATACCGGCTGGCCTTGCCCTGGGTCCAAGATTATCAGGTCATCCGTGGCCTGGAAACCGTCAATAAATTCCGCAATGAACTCGAATACCTGGAATTCGCGCGCAAACTGGATACTGCCGAGAAGATCACGAAAGAGGGCGACCATTTTGTCATCGCGACAAGAAGCGGCGAAATGCTGCAAGCAAAAGCGGTCATCCTGGCTACCGGCGCCCGGCAGGTGCGCTTGAATGTGCCAGGTGAAAAAGAGTTCACCATGCGCGGCCTGTGCTATTCGGCCCTCAGCTATGCCCCCTTGTTCATTGACAAAACCACTGTTGTGATTGGCGATGGCGACCTGGCGCTGCGTTCGACGGGCGAACTCGCGACGGTTGCCAGGCATGTTACCCTGGTGTGCAAAGGCGACGAGATCCTAAAAACTCCATTGGGAAACAAGCTATCTGCAGCGAAAAACGTCACCATCCTCAAGGACTACCAGGTGGTTGAATTCAAGGGCGATGAATTTGCCGAGAGCGTGGTGCTCAAAGACCCAAGCGGGAAAATCTCGGAGATTGCCGCAGAGGGGACATTCATCGAGATGGCACTCACGCCCCTGTCGCAGATGGTCGCCGACTTGGTCAAACTGGATGAGCATGGGCGCATCATTGTGGATTGTGGCAACCGCACCAACGTCCCGGGATTCTTCGCAGCCGGTGATGTCACCAATACTTATGCCGAGCAGGTGCTGGTCGCGGTAGGAGAAGGTGCAAAAGCCGCCTTGAGCGCGTACGAGTATTTGCTGCCGACACTTTAGCATCTGGGAGGGCGGATACGGGTTAAACCGTTGTCCGCCCTCTCTTTTTGTCTGGCAGAAATGTGGATGATTGACCTTGTTATTGTTGACGAATGTCATTGGCTACTTTTATCTCAGCGCATATAATGTAAAATAGATATGAATAATCCTGATTGACTATCTCGCAGGTAGTTGGTTGCACGTTTTGGAGAGACAATAATGCAGATGGCAATATCACCGACAATCCGTGCGAAGCCTGCTGCCGTATTGGTTGTTGGCGGCGGGATCGGGGGAATGCGCGCCGCGCTCGACCTGGCTGACGCGGGGTTGAAAGTCTATTTGGTCGAACAAACACCCTGCCTGGGCGGGCGGGTGGCTCAACTTGGTTTCATGTTCCCGCAGCATGACTGCGTGCTGTGCCGCGGCACCTCCGATCACGGTTACGGCTGCACTCGCCCTTCGATTTCTCCAGCGTATATTCAGAACAATCAGCATCCCAATATTCAAATCCTGACCAATACACGCATCGTAGGTGTGGAGGGAGAGGCGAGTGATTTCAGCGTTTCTTTGCGCCAGGAACCGCGCTATGTCAGTATCACGCGCTGCACTTCCTGCGGGCTGTGCGCCGAGGCCTGTCCGGTTGAACTGCCCAATGAATACCAACTGGGCATGACCAAACGCAAGGCCGCTTATAAAATCGCGGCGCGTGCCACGCCGGACGCTTACTGCATTGACCGCGGCCCGTATTGCGACGATTGCCAAAAATGCCAGAAAATCTGCCCGACCAAAGCCATCAACCTGGACGAGCAGCCGCGCTTGCTGTCAGTGGATGTCGGCGCGATAGTTTTGGCGCTCGGTTTCCAGGTCTATGATGCCACGCAGTTGGAAGAACTTGGTTGCGGGCGCTATCCCAACGTCGTCCAGGCCATGACGTATGAACGGCTGGCCTCCCGTTCCGGCCCAAC
>JBDRTP010000283.1:0-13655 GCA_043823965.1 Chloroflexota bacterium | reverse complement strand
CGGTCATCGGCCTGACGCAGGACTACGGCTACCGCCTGGCCTACTGGGGCTGGCAAAACTCCAGCGCCTGGTTTACCAGCGCGGATATCCAGGTTCGTTACATGGCCGGGCAGGATTTGGATATCCGGCAAAAATTCGCCGAAGACACTGCCGGGAAGCAGTATTTCGTGGTAACGATGTTCGGCGAGTTAAATAACCAGCCGGTGATAAAAGACCTGCTCTATTCCCGCTATCCGGTCTATGCCGAGACGGATGAATATGTTATCTTTGACCTCCAGCATCCTGTTTCGCCTTAACCCTTGGCTGCCAATCGCCAAAATGAAAAATCGTTATCTAATCACAACCCTCATCATACTGAATATCCTGACGATAGGCTTTTTCATCGTCCCGTATCTCAATGCAACTTATCCGGCAGTTGGTCATGACTACGCTTATTTCATGCCCCGCCTGGTTGATACCCACCTCCACTACAAAGTAAACGGATTGAGCATCCAATGGTATACCCCCAGTTTCGGCGGGGGATTGCCGGCTTATCCCAATCCGCACCAGATGCAATTCTCGCTCGTCCAATTGCTTACCTGGTTTGTCAACCCATGGTGGGCTATTCTGGCCTCCATCGTCATCTACTCAGCGATTGGGTTTGTCGCCGCCTATTATTTTCTAAAGCAACTGCTCGGGCTGCAGCCGCTGGCGAGCATCTTGGGAGCGGTATTTTTTAGCGTCAACGGTTTTTATTTTCAACAAATGGCAGTCGGGCATTTATCCTTCGAGACATTTCCGCTGTTTGCGGTTATCGTGGCCATCATTGCAAATCCCAGGCTTCCGGGCTGGCTGGCAGGGATGCTCCTTTCGCTGATATATGCCCTGCTGATATATTCCGGCAGTTTTTACGTCGCTTTCATCTCTTTGCTTGGGCTTCTTGTCGTCATCCCTTTGATCTATTTGCTCAAACCCTCTTTGTTGTCCGGCAAGCGCTTGCTGATGGTCGCCTTGTGGGGAGGCATCCTGACCGTCTTATTGTCTGGTTCGAAAGTTTATGCTGTTTCTGCCTTCATGCAGCTTTTCTCCAGAGCAGTCCACGATCAATACAATACCAACTGGCTGACGGGTGTGGGTGGGATAACATTTCAGCTCATCGGGACAATGACGATCGCCCCGCTGCTGGTGTTGATTGGTAAAAGCGCGGTCGTTTTTGTCGTCCGGCTGGCAGAATGGACCGGCTCGCCGTATAGTTTTTGGGAGCTGGATGCGGGTCTATCGCCCGCTCTTGTCGCCCTCTTGGGAGGCGGCGCGCTCGCCTTTTTGTTCCGCAAACCCAACCGAGTAGGCGCTGCCCTGAGTTCATCGAAGGGTGCTGCGCACCGAGTAGGCGCTGCGCGTAGAAAAGTATCCATCCCGATGCGCAGCACCTACTCGGTAAAAAGGCTGCTGGCGCTCGTATGTCTGGTCATCGCCATTCTGCTTGTGATCGAATTTATCCTGGCGGAAGGGATCGTGTACCCTCAAATTCGCGATTTGCCATTTCTCAGGTCCATGCGCGTCAATTCTCGTTGGACATCCGCTTTCATTTTTCCGCTGGCGGTCGTCGGGGCGGTTATTTTTGATAAATGGACACAAAACTGGAAGTCGAAACAAAAAACTCTGGCCGTCTTCCTCCTGCTTAATGGGATTGCCCTGGCCGGCATGTGGGCGTACTACCTGATCCCGATGAAATACCAGGTGCGAAATTTCGGGGTTGGTTACCCTCTAACCGCTTACGAAAAAATCCAGCGCGAAGGCGAAACCTTTGTCATGGACCGGATCATCCCCGACATCAACGACTGGGAGGTATTCCAGGCATCTGCAAGCGGGTTGCGCCCGTTCGAGACCCTCTTCGGCGACATAGAAACTTTCCGCACCAACCTGCACGAGGGCTCGGTCTACGATATTGACACCCCGTTGGGGGGTGACAACGGCTATTTCAACATGACAGACCCAACGGGCTTCGTATTTCCGAAAGAGAACCAGTCCATACCCTTCGAGCGCATTCCGGTCGCGGACAGGGACAAGTTGACCGATTTTATAAATCACCGCCAGCCAAAGTGGAACTTGCCCATTGCACAACAACTCCTGAATTGGGCTGCTTTGATCACGCTCATTGCGGAATTGGGCAGTGTGGGCATTTATGGTAGCCGATCTGGCTACCATTATTTGGCAAAAACGTGGAAGCCATTCGCAAGATGAACCCGAGCAATCAACATTCCTCCTTTTTTCCCCGGCGCTGGGCCATACCGGTTGTGATCGGCATCCTGTTTGTGCTGGCGCTCGGCATACGCCTGTATGACCTGACTGACCTGCCCAACGATTTCTACATGGTGCGCCAGTACCGCTCGCTGCTTGTCTCGCGCGGCATGTACTACCAAACTTTGACCGATGTGCCGGATTGGAAGCGCGATATAGCCGTCGCACAATGGAAATCAGAAGCGCTGATCGAACCTCCACTGATGGAGAGTCTGGTGGCGCTCACCTATCGCGTGAGCGGAGAACGTTTGTGGATCGCCCGCATCTATTCATCCATTTTCTGGCTGCTGGGAGGCGTTGCCCTTTTTTTGTTGGCCGGCGAGATGAATCTACGCGAGGCCGGGGTCGTTGCCCTGGCTTATTATCTCTTTCTGCCGTTCGGCGTGATTGCCAGCCGGACATTCCTGCCCGATCCTTTGATGACCGCCCTGATCGTCTGGGCGTTGTGGGCGCTTTACCGCTGGGAGGCGCGCCGGACGTGGAGCGCAGCCTTGTGGGCCGGCGGTTTGACCGGCATTGCCATCCTGGTCAAATCGGTTGCCGTATTCCCCTTGCTGGGAGCCGCCGCCGGTCTCGTTCTCAGCCGGGGGGCGCTCAAACGAATTATCCTCGACAAGCAGGTTTGGGCCGTCGCCGGTCTGACTGCCCTGCCCAATGTTCTTTTCTATATTTACGGCGTCTTCATCCTGGGGACGCTGGGGAATCAATTCGCTTTCCGCTTCTTTCCCAATATGCTCCGCGACCCGGGTTTCTACGTCAGTTGGGTATTTACGGCCGGCGGGCTGGTCGGTTTTGAAGTGCTGCTGATCGCGCTGGCAGGCATACTTATAGCTCAGAGGAGCGCTCAACGCGGCATCTTGATCGGGTTATGGATCAGCTATCTGATCTATGGCCTGGCTTTTCCCTACCATTTCATCACGCATAATTATTACCACCTGCCGCTCATCCCGATCATCGCCATCGGTTTGCTGCCCATAACCGGCCTGGTCATGGGGCAACTGGCCGCGCAAAAAGGGTCATTGTCGTTAGGCCTCCGGCGGGCTGGATTTTTGGGCATCCTGTTCTTTGGCATCCTGATAAACTTGTGGGAAGTACGCGTCACCCTGGTGCGGGAGGGTTACCGCCATGAGATTCCATACTGGCAGGAACTCGGCGATAAAATCGGTCACGACAAGAATGTCATTGCACTTTCCGGTGATTATGGCCTGCGGCTGGCTTATTTCGGCTGGATCAACGGCAGCCAGTGGCTGAACACAGCCGACATCTACCTGCGCGAACTGGCCGGGCAGGCCCAACCCGATTTTATGACCGTGTTCAACGAACAAACCGCCGGCAAGGATATCTTCCTGGTCACCTCGCCCCCCGAGTGGGAAAAACAGGCCGAATTGCGTGCCTATCTCACCACTCACTATAAACTGGTTGCCGAGGATGAGGGGGACGGCTATTGGATTTTTGATTTACATCAACAGCTTCACTGACCGAGTAGGTGCTGCGCAGAAAACACAACCTTCAACTCTTCGCTTCGCTCAGGGCAAGCCTTGAACCTTCAACCTTCGACTTTCCAACCGCTTGTTTCCATCGTCACCCCCTCGTATAACCAGGCGCGCTATCTGGAGACTACCATCCGCTCGGTGCTGGAGCAGGATTATCCGGACATCGAATATATCCTCGTGGACGGCGGCTCGAGCGACGGCAGTGTTGATATTATCCGCCGCTACTCGGAGCGATTGGCCTGGTGGGTCTCCGAGCCGGACAAAGGCCAGACCGAGGCGCTCAACAAGGGCTTTGCGCGCGCCAATGGCGAGATCCTGGCCTGGCTGAACTCGGACGACACCTACGAGCCGCACGCCGTCGCCGAGGCGGTCGAGTTTTTGCAGAGCCGGCCCGAGGTCGGGCTGGTATACGGCGACGCCAATTTCATTGACCAGGATGGTCGCCTCATCGGTCGTTTCCCCGCCGCGCAGACCGATTACCGCCGCCTGCGGCGCGGCTATGTCCACATCCCCCAGCAAGCCGCCTTTTTCCGCGCTGACCTGTGGCGCAAGATCGGGCCGCTCGACCCGTCGTTCTACTTCGCCATGGATTACGACCTGTGGGTGCGAATTGCCGCCCTGGCCCCCATTCAATACACGCCGCGCACCTGGGCCAATTTCCGCCTGCACACACAAGGAAAGACCGTCGCGGCCGACGACCGCTGCTGGCCGGAGATGCTGAGGGTGCATTTCAGGGATGGGGGTTCGTGGTTGGGTATCCTGCCGGTCAAATATCTGATCCGCAAGGTCGTCGCGCCTCTCATCAATGCACGAAGGCGGTTGATGCTGCGAGGCGGGTAGACGCCTTTATCCCACAACATGCGCGCCGCCAGCAGGATGACCGGCGTCCCCTCTGGCTCGTACAGGGCTTGTTTACAAATTCAAAGCCAAACGTAAACGACCGTCTATCTCTGCCAGATCTGCCGTTGAGAGCTTGCCGACGCGGTGGATCACCCTGCCAGGGTCCAACGTAAATAACACGGGCTTGAACGCGGATGGATAGCGTAAACCTACGGCTCGCCAGTCATTCAACGTATAATCGAGCGGATCAGGAGTCGCAGATACCTTCGATGTAATAGCCGCCAGCAGGATATCAGGCTGCGTAGTATGGTATTGGCGGCTGCTGATTACAACGGCTGGCCTGACTTTGGTTGCGCTCAGATCGCTGAAAGGAAACGGAACCAGTAGAACGTCACCGCGTTGGTAGAGCATACAGTTCCCTCCAGTTATCGTATACGGCATCTTCGGCGTTGTCCCAGACGCGTTGGAGCGAAGCTTCTGACAGGAATGACCAGCCCTGCCGCTCGACCTGGGAGTCTAACAGATCGGCCAGGCTGAAAAGAATGTCCAGCGCCTTCTCGATAAGCTGATCCTCGCTCAATGCCTTGACCTGAGCCAGGCGGCTGAGATAACTGGCGCGATCGGCAGATATATGGATATTTTTTTCAACGACGGCAACTTGATCACTCATTGGAGACCTCCTGTCCTTGATGGTCTGGAATGGTTGTGACTTCCAGCGAATCCAAACCAACCCGTTCACTCACCATATCAATTATAGCACGCTCCCCCTCCCCCTACCTCCTCAAAAATTTCACAAACCAATACCCGAGAACCTGCCCCGCTGGTTTCCCGTGCACCGACACCGATAAATCTTGCAGCAGCAGAGAGGGGTAGAAGCCGCGCGTGACCACTCCACCGATCTATTCACGCTCGTTGACTATGGCCAGCAAGGCGTGGTAGACATCGGCCTATTCCTGAAAATCCCACGCCGCGCTGGCCGTAAATCTCCTGCCAGGCAAGCGGTGCGCTTTCGGTCATTGCGCCAGTCTCGAAGGCGATGCTCAGAAAACCCATTGACTTTGAGAAAGCCAGAACACCACGAAAGTCATCTCTTGACATTACAAGGTTTTCATGTGAGAATTCAAAATCTGAATGCTCAATGGCCCCGTCATGATAAAAAACCAGGAATACGAGCTTCTCGATGCAATTGCACAGGACGCGATGGTCACCCAGGCGAGTCTGTCTGCCCGCCTGGGAATAGCCGTTGGCAGCGTGAACTGGTATATCAAACGGCTGATCAACTGTGGCTATGTTAAAGTCTCTCACCTTGATCGCACGCGGCTGAAATATCAGTTGACGCCAGAAGGCATGTCCATTCTGACGCAGCGCACATTGCAGTACCTGAAAAGATCACTGACCGTTTATAATGAACTGCGCCAAAAGGCCAAGGCCATGGTGGCTGACCTGAGATCCCAGGGCGTCACTCACGTGTATCTGGAAGGAGATGACGAATTGATGGATATCCTGCGGCTGACTTGTATTGAGGCGGGAATGTCGCTGGATGAGAGGCCTGACGGAACCGTCCTCAAGGCCGTGGGACACGATTATCAGGTCGTCTCCTGAAATTTCGGAGGTGTTATTATGGTTCTTTCAACATCACATCGATCTACTATTTATGATAGTTCCAAACAAAGAAATTCGGCCATCGAAGAACTTTGGTCTGTTTTCCGCTATCGCGACTTGATTTTTCAATTGATCCGCCGTGATCTTGTAACGCGCTATAAGCGTTCTGTATTGGGTATTCTATGGACGATGCTCAATCCCCTGGGAACGATGCTGATCCTATCCGTTGTTTTTTCCCAACTTTTTAATATGCGCGGCGTTTATCCCGCTTATATCATAACGAACCTGATTGCGTGGAATTTCTTTTCACAAACGACGGCTGCGTCATTGAGTGCCATGTTATGGGGCAGCAGTTTGTTTCAGAGAATTTATTTACCCCGCACATCCTTCGTGGTTTCTACAATTGGTACGGGGCTTGTGAACCTGCTTCTTTCTCTGGTACCACTCGTTTTTATTTATTTGGTCACTGGAGCTCCACTTCACGCTACCATTCTTTTATTACCAGTATCCATGTTTCTGCTGGCAGCCTTTTCACTGGGGATCAGTTTGATCCTCTCGACAATTGTCGCATTTTTCCCAGACGTTGCCGAAATGTATCCGATTCTCTTGACAGCCTGGATGTATTTGACGCCGATCATTTATCCTGAAGAGTTGTTGACGAATATTTTTGATGGGTGGTTGTTGCGACTCAACCCGCTTTTCCCGGTAATCAAGGTTTTTAGAACAGTCATATTCGATGGTAAGTATCCTACTTTGGCGGAGTGGGGGATTGCTGCCGGAATTGCCCTGGGGATGTTATTGATCGGCTGGATATTCTTTACACAGAAATCGAAATCTTTTGCATACCATGTCTAATCTATTACCCGAGCCGCAAAACGATGCCGCGATTTTCTTGAGCGGCGTCTCAGTCCGCTACCGTTTGCCTGATGAGAAAGTAGCCACCCTGAAAGAATACATGATACGATTGATTCAGGGCAAAGTCCGTTATAACTCTTTTATGGCATTGAACGGTGTCAGTCTGGTCGTAAAAAAAGGAGAAACATTTGGAATTCTGGGGCGGAATGGAGCCGGGAAATCAACACTTTTGAAAGTGATTTCACGCGTCTTGATGCCGACCCAGGGACGGGTCTGGGTTAATGGGATGGTCTCTCCTTTGCTCGAACTGGGAGCAGGCTTCCACCCCGAACTGACCGGTATGGAAAATATTTATCTCAACGCTACATTGCTTGGTCATAGTCGCAAAGAAATCGAGCAGAAAATCCCGGAAATCCTTGATTTCGCCGAGATCGGGGGTTTTATCGAAGCTCCTTTGCGCACCTATTCATCCGGCATGGTTGCCCGGCTGGGCTTTTCAGTAGCGACTGCATGGCTCCCGGATATTCTAATTTTGGATGAGGTATTATCTGTTGGCGACGCCGCATTTGCGCAGAAATGCACCGAACGTATGAGGTCTTTCCGTGAAAGCGGTGCCACGGTGCTGCTGGTTTCTCATTCGATTGATACCGTTCGATCGCTTTGCCAGCGGGCGCTCTTGCTCGAGCACGGGAATGTCTTGGAAATAGGCCCGGCAAGTGAAGTCAGTGAAAAGTATAATCACATGATATTTGGAAATTAATAGACTTTATCGGTAATAGGCCAGACGCTTGTTTTTGCATCGAATTTTCACGAATTTCTCGAAAAAATTCGCTCAATTAGAGCAATTCGATGCAAGAAATATTATTCCCAATAAAGTCTAATATCTTCGTGGGAATGGAGCCATGGAATTTATTCGAACTGATATTCCGGAAGTCGTCATCATCGAACCGCGTGTGTTCGAAGACTCGCGTGGTTTCTTCATGGAGACCTATCAAGCCCAGAAGTTCGCGGAAGCTGGGATTGGTTTTAATTTCGTGCAGGATAATCATTCCCGTTCAAAGCAATACACGTTGAGGGGGCTTCACTATCAAATTCGCCATGCGCAGGGCAAGTTGGTTCGGGTTGTAGCCGGTGAAATTTTTGATGTTGCAGTTGATATTCGCCGCTCGTCGTCAACTTTTGGCAAATCAATCTGCATCCTCCTTTCTGCACAAAACAAACGCCAACTATGGATTCCGCCCGGTTTTGCGCACGGGTTTTATGTAGTCTCCGAATGGGCAGAGGTACTTTATAAAGCAACTGATTTTTATGATTTAGAGGCAGAAAGAGTTATTATCTGGAACGATCCAACGCTTAATGTGACATGGCCGATTGCACCCGGTGAATTGCCAACCTTATCCCCCAAAGACCTGGCGGGTAAATTGTTTACAGAAGTGGAGATATACGAATAATGGTAGCTGCTTCTACTGTGCTATGCGGAGCAGCTACCATAATGGTAGGTGACTGCCCTACCATAATGTTCAGCCGTATTCTTTTCACTGGCGGAGCCGGTTTTATTGGCTCTAATTTTGTCCGTTACGTTTTGCGGACCCAGCCTGGTATTTCCATTGTCAACCTGGACCTGCTGACCTATGCAGGCAGTCTGGAAAACCTGAAGGAATTGCCATCTCCAGGTAGATACGAATTTGCAAAGGGCGACATTTGCAATCAAGCGTTGGTCGAGGACATCCTGCGGCGTTATGAGATTGATGCCGTTGTTCATTTTGCGGCGGAGTCGCACGTTGACCGTTCCATCCTTGGCCCGCGTGCCTTTGTGCAAACCAATATCTTTGGCACCTTTTCACTGCTCGAGGCGGTTCGCAAAGTCTGGCTGGGAGAACGCAAGGCAGATGCCAGGATTGTCCGCTTTCATCATATTTCCACAGATGAAGTCTTTGGCTCGCTGACACCGGATGCGCCTGCTTTCGAGGAGACCACCCCTTATTCCCCGAATTCGCCTTACGCGGCTTCAAAGGCCAGCAGCGACCACCTGGTACGCGCCTGTTCGCACACGTATGGCTTGCCGGTGACGCTCTCGAATTGCTCGAATAATTACGGGCCATACCAGTTCCCCGAAAAACTTATTCCGCTGATGATCTTGAATGCTTTGGAGGGAAAACCCTTGCCCATCTATGGCGATGGGAAACAAATTCGTGACTGGCTGTATGTGGAGGACCACTGCGAGGCCATCTGGCAGGTGTTGCAGCACGGGCGAACCGGTGAGAGTTATAATACAGGTGGGAACAACCAACCCACCAACCTGGAGATCGTAGATGCCATCTGTGATATTCTGGATGAGTTGAGGCCCGCATCGCCTTACCGGCCTCATGCCGGTTTGAAAAAATATGTGACCGACCGTCCGGGTCATGATCGGCGTTACGCCATGAACATCGAAAAAATTGGTGTAGAATTGGGCTGGAAGCCAAAACATGGCTTGCGTGAAGGTCTTTTGAAGACTGTTTGTTGGTATTTGGAGCATGAAGATTGGATCGAAGCCATCCGTAAGCAGAAAGAGTACCAGTCGTGGCTCGACAAAAACTATACCGAACGTCTGATTCACTGACAGAATCTTTTTTCACCGCAGTCGCGATGCGGGCTGTTCTGCGTCATGCCATTCAAATCCGAGCGCGGAGACACATTCGCCAGTCGGTCATACCATTCGGTCATACCATAAGGAGGATTCTACCATGAGTGCAGTTTTGCAAATCGAACAAGCGGTCTCACAGTTGCCGCCAAAAGAACTTACTCACTTTCGGAAGTGGTTCGAGGAATTCGACGCCAAGATATGGGACAGGCAGTTTGAAGAAGACGCCAAGTCTGGAAAACTCGACAAATTGGCAAATCAAGCCATCGCGGATTTTCGCGCGGGCAAGTACAAAAAACTATGACGCACTTCACCGCGCCCTCGTTCTGGGAACTGTACGACAAGTTGCCAGAGCCGATTCAGGAGTTGGCAGACAAGAATTACAAACTACTCAAGACGAATCCGCGTCATCCCTCGTTACAACTCAAAAAAGTGGGCAAGTACTGGTCGGTGAGAGTCGGTCTCAAGTATCGTGCAGTGGCGGTAGAGATCGTCGGCCCGAAGTCAGCCTGCCCTGGCAGGCTGCCGGGTAGGCCTTCAGCGGTGAGTTAGAGGTTTGCCCGCGTTCTGTCAGTGAATCAGACCGAACGTGTGGAGAGTAGGAGTGGAGAGCAAGAAATGAAAGGAATTATCCTGGCAGGCGGCAAGGGAACGCGTTTGCATCCAATCACCATGGCAGTCAGCAAGCAGTTGCTGCCGGTGTATGACAAGCCGATGATCTATTATCCGCTCTCGATGCTGATGCTGGCGGGCATGCGCGAGATTCTGGTCATCAGCACCCCTGAGGATCTGCCGCTTTTCAGGCGTTTGCTGGGCAGCGGCCAGCAGTGGGGCATGCTATTCAGTTATGCCGAACAAGCCGAGCCGCGCGGCCTGGCGGATGCCTTTATCGTCGGAGAGGAGTTTGTCCGTGAAAATCCGGCCTGCCTGATCTTGGGAGATAATATCTTCTTCGGGCAGGGCCTGCCCGGCCAGTTGCGCCAGGCGGCTCAATTGGAAGAAGGCGGAATTGTGTTTGCTTATCCGGTGCGTGACCCCCAGCGCTATGGCGTGGTTGAATTCGACGATCGGGGGCGCGCCATCAGCCTGGAAGAAAAGCCTGCCAAGCCGCGCTCGAATTTTGCCATTCCGGGACTGTATTTCTACGACCAGCGTGTGGTGTCCTTTGCCAGGGCGCTCGAACCCTCGGCACGCGGTGAAATCGAGATCACAGATTTGAACAAAGTTTATCTTGAGATGGGCCAGCTGCAGGTCCAACAATTGGGACGCGGTATTGCCTGGCTGGATGCCGGCACGCACGAATCGCTCTTGCAGGCGGCCAATTTCATCCAGGCAGTGCAGGAGCGGCAGGGAATTATGATTTCCTGCCCCGAGGAAATCGCCTATCGGATGGGGTACATCGATGCCGGGCAGGTGCGCCATTTGGCCCTGGTGACGGACAACCAGTATGGGGCGTATCTGTTGCGACTGCTGGAAGAGGACATTTCATTTCCCAGCATCCGGCAGGTTAACGCGGAAAAGGAGAACGACAGGTGAACGAACAGCTATTGCAACGCATCACAATCAACCCAAAGGTAATGGCAGGTAAACCGGTTATTCGCGGCACCCGCGTTCCCGTGGAACTAATCGTAAGAATGCTGTCACAGGGACTGACAGAAGGTGAGATATTGAGAGAGTATCCACGTTTGGAACCTGAAGACATTCGAGCGGCATTAGCTTACGCGTCTCAGGTACTTGCCTTCGAGGAAGTCATTCCTCTTTCTGTCACGGCCTGAATGAGCATCCACATCAAATTGACAGAAAAAGGCCTTCGCGTCCGAACGCGCACTAAAATCCTTGAAGGACTAAATTGTGAACAAACAGAGCAAATTTAACGCAAAGACGCCAAGTCGCAAAGGAAAGTTATCAAAACTTTGCGTCTTTGCACCTTTGCGCCTTTGCGTTAAAAATCCCTGCTTGTTGGCTTGAGACACGATGATGCTGAAGATTCTGCTTTTAGGCAACACTGGCCAGCTTGGCTGGGAACTGCATCGCACGCTGCAGCCTCTTGGTGTTGTGGTCGCGCTCGATTACCCGGAACTCAATATGGCGGATGCGGTCAGCATTCGCAAAACAGTGCGGCAGCACCACCCAGGGCTGATCGTCAACGCGACGGCCTATACTGCGGTGGACAAGGCCGAGAGCGAGCCTGAATTAGCCGAAGCAATCAATGCCACTGGCCCGGCGGTACTGGCAGAAGAATCTCGCAAATTAAATGCTTTGTTGATCCACTACTCGACCGATTATGTATTCGATGGTAAAAAAGGTTCACCATATACTGAAACGGATGCGCCAAACCCGATCAATGTTTACGGCCTGACCAAATTGCACGGAGAGCAGGCCATCCAGTCTGTGGGCGGCGCGTATCTTGTTCTGCGCACAGCCTGGGTTTACACTCAAAGAACACTCAAAGAACGAGTGCAGGCGAGTGCAGGCAGCCTGCGCGGAGACAGCTTTGTAACCAAGGTGTTACAATGGGCAAGGCAAAATGAGACCTTGCGCATGGTGGATGACCAGATCAGCAACCCCACCTGGGCGCGCATGTTGGCTGAAATTACAGCCCAGGTTTTGGCCCGAGGGCATGACTATATCCGTGAACGTGCAGGGCTGTATCACCTGGCCGGGGATGGCTGCGCCAGCCGCTTCGAGTGGGCACGCCTGATCCTGGAACTGGATCCCAACCAGCACGAACAAATGGTTAAAGAGATGCTACCTGCGCCGACCTCCGATTTTCTTACACCAGCCCGCCGCCCGCTCTTTTCGGCCTTGACTTGCGATAAATTCGTCGCCACCTTCGGGCTGCGCTTGCCCCCCTGGGAGGCGGCGCTGCAAATGGCAATGGAGCGCTCAGGATGATCCAACCACGACGACCGAAAGAAATATCCCGGTATGCGCAAGCCTGTTTGGACGCTTTGGCAACCAGCAGGCTTGGGCGCTATCTATCCTTGGGTGGCGCTTTTGGCCTGGCTCATTATTTCGAGTATCGCACTACCCATGACGTGGATGCCTGGTGGGTGGAACCGGTCACCAGCGAGGAGCGTCAGCGGGTCGCGCGGGTGCTGGTAGAAGCCTTGCAACCTGATGGGGAGGTTCGCACCCGCGCCTGGGGCGATGTGGTCAGCATCGAGTTGCTTCAGGGCGGGAAGGTGGTTTTTAGCTTTCAAATCGCCCGTCGTTCTGCGCAATTGCAAGACCTTCTCCCCGCTCCCTGGCCGGCGGGGATGTGGCTGGACACCTTCGATGATCTGGTCGCCAGCAAGATGGTTGCCCTGGTTGAGCGCGGAGCGCCGCGTGATTTTCGTGACATTTACATGCTTTGTCAGGAGGAGCGATGCAGTATCAGGCAATGCTGGGAACTGTGGCATGCACGCCAGCGGCTGGCAAGCGAAAACGCAGATCCGGAACGGGCAAGGCTGGCAATCCATACGCATCTGGCGCGCATTGAATGCTTACGACCGTTGGAGCAAATCACCGATCCTCAGCAACGCTTGGCGGCAGAACAATTGCGGAGGTGGTTCCTCGAGAGGTTTTTGCATGGCTTTGAAGATTGACGGCACACTTTATCCTGATATCGACCCTCCTGCCAGCCTGGACACGCTGGGCGAGCGGATGGATTTTATCGCCCGCCTGTGCAGCGCCTGGGATTTTGGCCTTTTGCCGGATGTGGAAACTGTGACTGAACTCCGTCGTCCTGAATGGCGCGAGGCAGTGGATGCCTGCCGCCTGCTAACTTCGCCTACTTATCATCTGTTGCGCGCATGGCAGGACTTGCCTGCCTTGCCTTACCTGGGCACTGTTCCAGCCTATATCCAGGAAGACCCGAACCTGGAATTCGTGTAAGCGATGTGGCCGTGGACCACCCCTTCGGCTCCGCTCAGGGCAGGCCCGGCGGCGCAGCGCAGGCCGTCTCGCCCCGTGACAAC
>JBDRTP010000282.1:0-3925 GCA_043823965.1 Chloroflexota bacterium | reverse complement strand
TACAACCGCATCCGCACGATTGGCTCGCCGCAGGGTGCCTGGCTGGTGGTGGACGGCAAGCGCGCCCTCAACTTCTGCTCGAACAACTACCTGGGGCTGGCGAACCATCAAGCGCTGGTGGCGGCGGCGAAGAAGGCGATTGACGAACTGGGCATCGGCCCGGCGGCGGTGCGCTCCATCGCCGGCACGATGACCCTGCACGTCGAACTGGAAAAGCGCCTGGCGGCCTTCAAAGGCGTCGAGGCGGCTATCACTTTCCAGTCGGGCTTCACGGCCAACCTGGCAACCATCCCCGCGCTGGTGGGCAAGGAAGACGTGATTTTCTCCGACCGTCTCAACCATGCCAGCATTATTGACGGCTGCCGCCTTTCGGGCGCGAAGATCATCCCATACGAACACTGTGATGTAGATTCGCTCGAAGCAGTTATCAAAGAAAACCTTTCTCAGTTCCGGCGCGCCATCATCATCACCGACGGTGTCTTCAGCATGGACGGCGACGTCGCCCCGCTCGACAAGATTTATGAGGTGGCGAAGAAATACGATATCTTGCTGATGGTGGACGACGCCCACGGCGAGGGTGTGCTCGGCAAGGGCGGGCGCGGCATCGTGGACCATTTTGGCCTGCACGGCAAGGTGGATGTGGAAGTGGGTACGCTCTCGAAGGCCTTTGGCGTGGTTGGCGGTGTGGTGGCTGGTTCGCCCATCATCGTTGAATGGCTGCGCCAGCGCGGCCGCCCGTTCCTGTTCTCCTCCGCCGTCACCGTGCCGGACGCGGCAGCCTGCATCGCCGCCCTGGATATTCTAGAATCGTCCACCGAACTGGTGGACAAACTATGGGATAACACCAAATATTTCAAAGCCGAGATGAAGAAACTGGGCTTCGACACCGGCCTGAGCACCACGCCCATCACCCCGGTCATGCTCGGCGAAGCGCCGCTCGCCCAGCAGTTCAGCCGCGAATTATTCGAGAATGGCGTCTTTGCCATGGCGATTGGCTATCCCACCGTGCCACAGGGCAAGGCGCGCATCCGCGTGATGATCTCCGCCGCGCACGGAAGAGCGGATTTGGATAATGGGTTGGAGGCGTTCACGAAGGTGGGGAAGGAATCAGGCGTAATTCTGTAGGGGCGGACTTAATGTTCGCCCAATGGAGCATGATTTATCTTCCCAAACAGGGCAGTATGTGCTATTCTTTATAAGTGGAGGCCGAAATGACCCAATTTAAGATTATTGTCGAAAAGCATTCGGATGGCTATGTGGCCTATCCGCTTGGGCTGAAAGGCATTATCGTGGGCGAAGGCGATACCTATGAAGAGGCGTTGAAGGACGTAAAATCAGCGATAAAGTTTCACATCGAAACCTTTGGCAATGAAATCTTCGATGCTGAAGCGCCCATTCTGGAAGCATTTATCGCTGAAGCTGGAGTGGCCGTGTAATGCCCAAATTCCCTGTGGATGCGCCCATTGAGAAAGTCATCAAGGCGCTTGAATGCCAGGGCTTTCGGTTGGTTCGAAAAGGCAACCATATTGCAATGGAGCGCGCCAACGCTGATGGGACAAAAACACCGCTGACCATGCCTGGTCATAGCACGTTGAAAAGCTCCACCCTGCGGAGGATATTAACCGAGTCGGGGATCACGAGAGATGAATTTCTGAAAATTTACGAGAGGCTATAGTAATCGGTGAATTAACGTTGCCGGGCGCGCCGCGAGGCGCGTCCGCCTTCTGTTGTTTCTTGATCTTATGTCCCTCATCACCACAGCCAACCTCTCCAAATCTTTCGGCCCGGTAGACATCTTCTCCGGGCTGTCGTTTGCCGTCCCCAAAGGGGCGCGCACGGCGCTGGTCGGGCCGAATGGCATCGGCAAGACTACGCTGCTGCGGATTTTAGCCGGACTCGAAGAACCGTCGGGCGGGAGGGTGACGCGCGCCAAAAACATCCGCATCGGCTACCTGCCGCAGGAAGCCGGGTTCGAAATGGACGGCGGAACGGTCTGGGATGCCTGCCTGGCCTGCTTCACCGACATCCAGCGCCAGCAGGGGGAACTGGAAAAACTCGAAGCGGAGATGGCCGACCCGGAAAAACAGGAGCAGGCTCTCGTCCGGTATGGTGCGCTCCAGGAAAACTTCGAGCGGCGCGGAGGTTACACGTTCCAAGCACGCATCAAACAGGTCCTGACCGGCCTCGGTTTTACCTCCGCTGACTTCCACCTGCCCCTCGAGCACCTCTCCGGCGGACAGCGCACGCGGGCTTTCCTGGCCTGCCTGCTGCTCTCGGATCCCGACATCCTGCTGCTCGACGAGCCGACCAATCACCTGGATATCGCTGCCGTGGAGTGGCTGGAAGGATATCTCACCCGATGGGACGGCGCCGCGCTGCTCGTCTCACATGACCGCTACCTTCTGGATAAGGTCGCCAATGGCATCCTTGAGATGACACTTGCAGGAGTGGAGACTTATCGCGGGAATTATTCGGCTTACGCCCGGCAGCGTCTGGAGCGCTGGGAACGACGCCATGAGATTTTCGAGAGTGAAAAAGAAAAACTGCTCAAGGAAGTCGAGTATATCAAGAAGAATATCTCCGGCCAGAACGTGTCGCAGGCGAAGGGTAAACTGCGGCGCCTGACGCGCTTCGTCCAGGCTATCGAGCAGGTCGGCCTGGAAGCCGTCCTTGCGAAGGGCTGGCTCGAATTGAGCGACGAAGTCACCACGACCATTTCTCCCTTCAGCGTGGAGGAGGCCGAGCGCCGCGTGCGCGCCCTGCACCTGCCCGACCACCGCCCACCACATTTGAAACTCCAGTTACGCGCTGAAAAGCGTTCCGGCGAGCTTGTCATCCGCACTCAGGATTTGCTGATTGGTTATCCGGGCAAGCCTCTCTTCTCTGCGCCGGATATCGAACTGCGCCGCCGTGAATGCGCCGCGCTCATCGGGCCGAACGGCGCCGGCAAGACCACTCTCCTCAAGACCGCCCTCGGACAGTTGGAGCCGCTTTCGGGCGAGGTGATCCTCGGCGCAAGCTTGCAGATCGGCTACTTCGCCCAGGCGCACGAGGGCTTGAATCCCGAAAACACGCTGATCCAGGAAATCCAGACGGTCGCCGCGAATATGCTCCCGGCCGAGGCGCGCCAGTATCTGGGACGTTACCTTTTTTCCGGCGACGACGTTTTCAAGAAAGTGGAGGTCCTCTCCGGCGGTGAAGGCGGGCGATTGGCGTTGGCCAAGCTGTCGCTTCAGGACACCAACCTGCTCCTGCTCGATGAGCCGACCAACCACCTCGACATACCCTCGCAGGAGATCCTGCAGGACGTCCTGGACGAATATGGCGGGACGATCGTGCTCGTTACTCACGACCGTTACCTGATCAATGCTTTGGCGACCCAAATCTGGGAGATCGACCCGGACGAGACGCAGTTGACGGTCTTCAAGGGAACGTACAGCCAGATGAAGGAGGAACGCGAACGGCTGGCGGCGTTCCCGCCAGGACATCGGGACGATGTGCGGGAGGCCGAAGGAGTCCGAAGTCTTAAAACATCGGATAATGGCGCATCGAAATCCCGGCGTCGGGAGACGTCGGAGGCGGTTAAAGTCGAGCGCCGCCGGATCGCCCGCCTTCAAGAACTGGAAAACAAGATCGCCGCGCTGGAGTCCGAGCTGACCGAAATTGGACGCAAACTTGAAAATCCCCCCGCGGATACCCCCCTGGTGCGAAGACTGGGGAATCAATATACTGCGCTGCAGAAAGAGATGGATGGGTTGTTGGGCGAATGGGAAAGTTTGCAGGTTTGATAAAAATGCGCGCGCAGACCTGACAGGTTTCCACAGAACCCCGATTAACCGAGTACAACGCGATACGGGGAAGTCCGATCAACTCGCGCCACGCTGAAACCTGTCAGGTCTTAACCTCAACCGCGCCGCGCATGACA
>JBDRTP010000281.1:0-8637 GCA_043823965.1 Chloroflexota bacterium | reverse complement strand
CAACATCCCGCTGGAAGCTATCGAAAGGTTCAGGAAACAGGTTGCCTTGGTGGATCTGGTGGGAGAGATGGATCCAGCAGTGATCGCAAAGGCCGTCTGGTCCTGCTATCAAGAAAAGCCCACCCGATTTCTGAGCTATACACTGTTCGACCCAGGCGCCTACGCTGAGGAACCCATTTCTTGTAGGCTCAGTTGGAGGGTCAAACATCCAGAAGCCATCGAAGAATGGGAGCTTGAAGACTTAGCCAAAGGGATCGAGAAAAAGGAGGAGGTAAAAGTAATTCCCAAAGAAAAGGAGGAGGTAGTAGAGGTGAGTGAATATAGGATAGCGGCCATAGGGAGGCACCTTTCAAGGATAGCCGAGGAGCTATCCCAGATCGCTGAAATCCTCCTAGAGGAAGCGCCGATGGTGGAAGAGGTTAAGCCAGTCCCTCTGGTAGAAGAGGCGCCAGTAGTAGTCGCCCCAGTCGTCGCAGGGTTTACGGAGGAGGAGCTATATTTCCACAACCAACTGCGTACATACCCTGGCGTTTTAGTTGGCCTTGCGGCCTGTGACAAGGACATCTGTCATGTTGGCCTCTCCCTGCCAACCACAGTAAACAAGCTTATCAAGATGTTAGGCAAACTAAAGAAGAGCCTTGAGGGATCGTCTCTTCCCGAGCAAAGAAAAGCGGAGTTTCTATCCAAAATAGACGGCTTCTTGAATGTCGCCGAGGGGTTGCCCACAGACCCAGGGCCCTGCCAGAAGACCGCAGGGACCTGTACCATAGGCAAGGGATGCCTGGTAACAGGCGTAATAGATTTGTTAAAATTAGCTACCGAGCCAGCAGCACCAACCCAATAAGGAGGTGAACACGTGTCTAACTATTTTGAAAACCAACTAAGGGGCTATCCTGTGGTTTTAACTACCCTTCAGCCCTTCTCCAAGGACATCTGTCGAAACTGCATCGGCCTGGAGGGGGCCCAGGTCAAGGTAGAAAAGGGACTAAAGAAGCTAAGGATAGACTTGGAAGCCTCATCGGTTCCCCAGGAAGAAAAGAGTGAGCTCCTTGCCCGAATCGACTCCTTGGCCAAGGGGGCAGAGGAGATCGAGGTATCTGAGGATTGCGAATGCCAGAAGACCGCCGGCAACTGTAAGATTGGCCCAGGCTGTTTTCCGCTTGGGGCATGGGACATCATGAAGCTCATCACCGAACCAGTGGCACCGTAAACCGCTCCGATATCGACTGTGATTTAAGAAACCATTAGAAAGAGGTGTAAATATGTCAGTGGAGTTCTTTGAAAACCAACTTAGAGGCTATAGCGCTGTACTGGGCGCCCTAGAAGCTCTAACCAAGGAAATTTGTGTAAGCTGCATCAGCTTAGAGGGGGCAAGGACCAAGGGAGAAAAGGGGCTAAAGAAGCTGGGCATGGACCTAGAAGCTGTATCCCTCCCCTGCGAGAAGACCAAGGGAGACCTCAAGGCTCGCATAAATGCCCTCTCCAAGGCGGCCGGCGAGCTGGGCATCGCGGAGGATTGCAGTTGCCAGAAGACCGCCGGGGTCTGCAAGCTGGGAGCAGAGTGCTTCGCAACCGGCGCGGTGGATCTGCTGAAGCTTGTCCCTGCACCGGCATGACCACCCGTGTGATAATCCAGGCAAATCTCTATCTAAGAAAGGAGGTGAGAAAAATGGCTAAGTTGGTTTGTAAATCGTGCGGAGCTGAAGAAGGTGTTCCGGTCGTGCATTGTGGACCAGGAATACTTGGGGCTGATCCAAGCAAGCTCTACTGCCCAATGAAGGGCCACACCGAGAGCGTCGACATCACAAAGCACTGCGGGGCGCCCATGAAATACACAGAGGAAAAAGGAGAGAAGCCGTGTTGTGCTTAATCTTCAAGTGACGCGGGGACATCGCGTAACCTATCCTGCGTATACTAGGGTGCGGTAGCTTGGGATAGGCAGGGAACCACGCTTAAGGTAGAGGCCACCAGTGACCCCTGGTGGCCTTGTTAATTGCTTGTCCACAAGGAGGTGAGTAAAAATGGCAAAAGCAAGGTGTGGCCGAATTCTCGGCGAGGACATTTACATAAATAGAAGAAGGAGATACACTACATCGTATTCCACCAATCAACTCAGGGCCTATCAGGTTGTGTTTGCAGCACGTAAAACCCTGGATCAGGATATCTGTCACGACGATTGTACCCTGCCGAACGTGGCCATCTCTGTCATCAAGCGGCTTAGCAAACTGCAAAAGGACCTCGCTGCTTCATCGGTCGTGGAATTGAGAAAACAGGTCGTGACTGCTCAGATCGGTGATTTCTTAGCAAGAGCCAGTGCGTTACCCCAAGATGTAGATAGACCGTGTCAGAAGACTGCCGGAACCTGCAAGATTGGCAATGGGTGCTTCGCTAGCGGGGCTTTAAAGATGATGAAACTCGTCACTGAGTCTGCCTTACCAACTCAGTAGACTGAAAGTCCCTCTGGGAAGGAGAACAGAAATGGTTACCTATTTTGAGAACCAACTGAGAGGCTACAACATCGTCCTGGCCACATTGCAGGCTTTCTCCCAGGATATCTGCCGAAATTGTATTGGTTTACCAGGGGCTCAAACCAAGGTAAAAAAAGGTCTCAAGAAACTGGGAATGGACTTGGAGGTGTCAACGGTTTCGAAGTCAGATAAGAGGTGGTGGCTGGCTCAGATCGAGCGTTGCGCGGGACTGACTGAGGCATTAGATGTAGCTGAGGAGGTGGAGTGCCAGAAGACTGCTGGCAACTGTAAAGTTGGCTCTGGGTGCCTCTGCACCGATGGAGCTATGGAGTTGATGAAGGAGATTACCGAGCCGATACCATCGCTCGCTGCACCAGTAGCAATAGGGTGACTGGTGAATAAAGAGGAGGTAAAAATGGCCAAGTTGGTTTGTCAGGTATGCAAGGTTGAAGAGACCGTTCCGGTTGTACACTGAGGGCCCGGTGTGCCAGGTCCTGGCACAGAGGATAAATTCTATTGCCCGTGTGAGGGCCACACGGAGAATATAGAGATGTCAAAGCACTGCGACGTACCGATGAAGTATGTCAAAGAATGAAGCGGGTATACTGCCCACTATCGCAAAATTGCCGCAGTGCAAGAATCGGGGTTCCTCTATGTAATAAGGTCCGCAGACACATTGCTGAATCTGCGGAGGCAGGAGACAGAGACGACTGCCCCCATGAATTTGGAATGGGCAATGGCGCATAATAAGTTACTGCAGCGGACGGCGGCTTCGCCGCTCGCGAAATTCAGCGTGGTCTCGCTAGCGAAGTGGGTTGTGATTGTCGCGCGCCTTGCCCGCCCCGCCGCTGCCGCTGAACCAATCCGTTGGTGCAAATCGTAAACAGACAACCGGGCTCCAGGATAAACGCTCCCCTCTTTTGCGGAGGGGAGTTTGATTCCCGATTGGCTTTGCTGAGATGGACTTATCTTGATTCCAAAAAGGTGTTGACTTATTCTTCCGTAGGCTATATAATTCGAACTATCACAGGGGTGTACTGCCGCAATCAGCAGACCCCATCACTTGTATACACTTTAAGGAGGAGCGATATGACCGTCAAATTCAACATTGTGGAACGGGGCAACCCTGGCAACGCCGAAGCCCCCAAGAAATTCTACCCGTCCATCAAATCCGACGGGCGCATGACCCTGCGCGAACTAGTCAAGGAGATCAGCATCATCTCCACCGTGAGCAGCACCGACACGATGGCCGTCCTGGAGGCCCTGTTGAACATCATCCCAAAGGAATTGAGCAAGGGCAACATCGTGGAACTGGGCGATTTCGGTAATTTCTGGCTGAAGGCTAAAGCCGAAGGGGCCGATACCTCCGAAGCCGTGCGAGCCACGCAGATCAATACTCTGTTGCCGCGTTTCAACCCCGGCAAGGAATTCAAGAAGGTGCTGGACGCCATTGAGTTTGAAAAAGCATAACTTTCCCGCAAACAGCCTTCCGCAGGGAAAGCCCTGCGGGAGTTTTTAAACCTTCCTCAAATCGTTTGCAAACCTCCCTTGACTCGTTTGCAAACCTTCCTTGATTCGTTTGCAATCCTTCCTTGACTCGTTTATGGTAGGGGACTGCCAGTTGCCGCGCCCAACAAGGAACGCATCTCCGACATCGAAGTGCACATCAACGGCCTATTTGGCAAACAGGTGCGCAAATACCGACGGGCGCTCATCTACGATGACGAGGTAGCCACCGGCAGTTCGGTTGTGGAATTGTGCAAGGTGCTGGTCAGGCAGGGCATTGAAGAGATTGTCACCATTTGCACGCATGAGTTGTTTTCGAGCAACACCTTTGAGCGACTGGCTGCCATCCCCCAGATTGTTGAACTGGTGACCACCGATACCGTCCCTCCACCTCCTCCCGAAAAGCGCCCGGCCAATCTCACCGTTATGCGCGTCGCGCCCAGCACGCTCTGGCTGTCCATGACCATGTCGTACATGGCGCGCAAACCGGATGCGGACTGGGTGATGAGTTCGTAGCGCTCGCCGCCAAAACGCAGTTGCGCCAGGGTGATGTTGAGATAGTCTAACTGCTGCCGGGCTTCTTCGATTTGTTCGCGCAGGCGGTGGATGAAGTTTTCGACCAGTTCCTGCTCAGCGAGAGTACGCTGGTGGGCAATTTGAGCTTCGAACTGGGGGAGTTCGGAGTTGACGAGTTTTTCGCGTTCGGTCGTGTAGCGTGTTGCGTGTTCTTGGTCGTCGTAGCTGAAATCGTAGCGCAGCAAGTAGGCTTGCTTGGCTTCACGCAGGCGGTCACGGTTGCGCGATTCGGCGCCGTGGTAGTCGCCTTCGTAGCGCTCGGCGTTCTACTGGATGATCTCCACTGGCTGGCGCTCAAGGCGGCGGGTGTATTCTTTTTCGATTTCAGCGCGGAGGTCGTCGTCGGGTTGCTCACTGGCAAGAAACGCTTCGGCATTTTGGGTGGATTGATCTATTTCACGCTCGAGGCGTGGGATTTCACTTTCGGCGAGAGTCCTGGCTTCGGCCTCCAACCCGCCGATGCGACGCTCCGTTGCGCCTGTTTCCGTTTGCAGGCGGTTGAACTCCGCCTGATGCCGTTCCACGTCCGCCCGCAGGCTTTCGGCGGCGCGCAGGTCGAGTTTTTCCAGTTCGGCGGCAAGAGCGGCGTGCTGGGTTTCGCGTTCGGGCAGGCTGACGAGTCCCTCCAGGGCATGTTCCAATTCAATCAGCGGGCGGATTTTTTCGTTGGTAAGGGCGAGACGCGCTCGAAGGACGCTATCGCGCTCGTTAAGGGCGACCATCTCCCCTGCGATTTCGTCCAGGCGGCGCTGGCGGCTTTCAATCTGACGCGGGTTGGCGCGCTCGCCGATGAACCAGCGTCCGTAGACCTGGGGGTTGAGGTGGCTGTCGGTGTAGTTGCGGCGGACGAAACATTCGCGGGTGATGGCGGTGCGGTGGGGGCGGAGGGCTGTTATATCGTCACACTTAATGTAGTGACCGAGGAGAAGGTCTACGAAGGCGCGGGCAGCGGGGTTTTGAGTGACGACTTCGCAGGCAAGTGAGGTGGAGCGTATTGCGTGTTGCGTGGAATGTGTTTGGTGGTCGAGTAGCGTTCCTTGCGTATCGAGACCCGTGTTGCCTGCCCCGGTTTACCGTTTGCTGCTCCAGCCAATAACTTAGCGCCCCCATGAAACCACCCGCCAGTCCCTCGGGATTGGTGAAGAAGGTTGTGTAGAAGATGGTAATAATGCCATAGAACAGGATCGCCAGCAGCGGCCATGCCCGCCGCTTCCACCACAGGCCCAGCAACACAGCAATGACCATCAGCACACCGATGGCGATCACTGATCGCCAGATGCCGGCCGGGGAATAATCCAATGGATTGAAACCAGCCAGCTTGAGCGGGATCCCCGCCAGGAGCGGCAAAACCAGCGTGCCGAGCAGCATGAGCAGATCGAAGGCGCGTTCGGACCTGACGCCTGCCCAGCGACAACGAATACAATCAAGCCCACGCACCAGCGCGATCCCGGCAAGGATGCCCGCGAACAGGCCACCCAAACCCAAGGCGACGATCAATGTCAGAATGGCAGAAGCGAGAGGATTAACGGTCAGGTAAAGGCCGGCCGCCCCAGCCAACAGCGCGGACGTGGCGCACAAGGCGAGTAAAAAGGCTGGCCGGTATTTCGGCAGCGGCCATTCGCGCCGAATGATCCGGTCTAAGAAATAAACCGCCAGAAAGATCAATTGCTCGGCGGCGAATATGTATGAGGTGGCTTTATCGGTGAAGTGCAGGGCGTTGACCAGTGTAAACAGGATCAGGGTGCGCGGCTCACCGCGTTCCAGGTAACGCAGGATGCTGAAAATGGTCAACAAGCCCCACAAGACGATAAAAATCTCGTTGCGGGCGTAACGTCCGTAAAAGAGCATATAGGGCGAGATCAAGAGCATCGCTCCAGCCGCCAGCGCCCCGGCCCGCCCCAGGTAAGGCCGGAAAGCGGTCAGCGCCACTCTGATGGTCGCTATGCTGAAAAGAGCGGCCGGGACGCGCGCCGTAAAATCGCTATCCCCGAACAAGGCAAAAGATAAGGCGATAAGATGGAACTGCAGCGGCCCATGGCTCAACGGGTCGTAACGGTAGCCGCGCCCCTGATACAGATCGTAGGAGGGTACAAAATGGTTGACCTCGTCATGACTCGCCGTGCGCGCCCCCAGGTCATAGAAACGGGTCACGACTGCCAGGACGAGGATGATGATCGTCAGCAGGGTTGCGGTATTCCAGCGTATCCCGCTCAGGGGAAAGTCCAGCCAACTTCTGCGCTTTTCAATAGGAGTTTCGGTCATAGAAGTCTGTCTTTTTCCCACCGCGCATACACCGCGCTGGAAAGCAACCTCCCGGCGCTTTTCTCCTGAGTGACCAACTCGCCGCATTCCAGCTTTCCCCCATAGCCTCCCAGCATCTCATCCAATGCGGAGTAAAGATGCAGCGCGGAAGTTTTGACAGCGTACACCGTCAGCGCGACAAAGAGCGGTTTTTCACTCAGCACATCCCGGCAGGCAGCCAGCAATTCGGGCAGGGACTTGAATACTTCCCACACCTCGCCCTTCGGCCCGCGCCCGAATTTGGGCGGGTCGAGCAGGATGCCATCATATTTCACCCCACGCCGCGCCTCGCGCTGGACAAATTTCAAGGCATCCTCCACGATCCAGCGGATGGGTTTATCCACGAGGCCCGATAATGCCTGATTCTCGCGCGCCCAGGTGATCGCCTTCTTCGAGGCGTCCACGTGCGTGACCCTCGCCCCGGCACACGCGGCAGCCAGAGTGGCCAGACCGGTGTAGCCGAAGAGATTAAGAACATTAACCGCAGAGAACGCCAAGTTCGCAGAGTTTTTACTTTGTGTTTTTTCCCTGCGGTTTAAAATCAATCTACTGCACCAGTCCCAATGCGCTGCGCCTTCAGGGAAAAGACCAAGATGCCGCCCGGGCGTGGTCTGTGCCCAGAAGCGAAGCCCCCCTACTGTCCCCCCATATCGCATTTCCCACTTCTCAGCAACTTTTTTTTTGAACTGCCAATGCCCCCCGCTCTCCTCCCCTGTCGGCTGGAAGACGGCGTGCGCCGCCTCCCAGGGCGCGGCTGGCAGGGACTTGCGCCACAACGCCTGCACCTCCGGGCGAATGAAAATATATTCGCCGAAGCGTTCCAGCTTCTGACCATTGCCGCTATCCAGCAGCTCGTAATCTTTCCAGGCCTGAGAAGCCAGCAGGAAAATTCCAGGGAAAGGGGACATCGCGAAGCCTCCAGCCGCAACCGCAGACAAGATGGCATCTTGTCCTACGGGCGTTCATGCTCTATAGCACTTAGCCGCCAGGGGTGGCGGCTAACAGATTCTTAACATCTGTATTTGCTACTTGCTTTTTTCGGAATCTTTTGCTACAATAGGGTCACAAGTGGATAAAAGTGGTAAATTGTGGATGGACGCCGGCTTTTGCGGCGTTCGCCCCTTTTTAGGAGATATTAGAACTAATGTTCCTCTTGCAAAAGTTCCTGGGTACATACCAACACTCGCTGGACGAAAAAGGTCGGCTTACAATCCCGGCGCGCTTCCGAGATCTGTTGGCAGGGGGTGCTTTCATCACCCAGGGTTTCGACCGCTGTTTGATGGTTTCAACAATGGCTTACTTCGAAGAGGTCTTTCAACGCCTGGATGCGATGAACCTGGTAGATCCGAAAGTCCGCTTGCTGCGTCGCCAAATCCTGGCTACGGCTTATTCGGTCGAGGCCGACAAGCTCGGACGCATCCTGGTGCCGCAAAGCCACCGGGCTTTCATTGACCTGAAAAGCGAAGCCTTCGTCGTTGGCCAGGGCGATTACTTCGAAATCTGGACGCCAGAACTGTGGAACGAGCAGATCGTTCAAATCCAGGATACCGAGGCCAACATACAACGCCAAGCTACTCTCGATCTCTCAAACCATAAGAATGGCTGAAGCACACCGACCTGTTCTTTACCATGACATTATACTAGCTTTGCACCCGAAAAGCAAAGGGCGTTACATAGACGGGACGCCTGGCGCAGGCGGGCACGCCGCCGGGATCATAGCCGCCAGGTCGCCAGATGGCCTTTGGCTCGGCCTGGAGGGAGACACAGAGGCGCGCGAAATAGCCCG